>JAYYHB010000136.1:0-8856 GCA_036157095.1 Pseudomonadota bacterium | reverse complement strand
AACCAGATACCTTGGTTCTATTAAAGCAAAATCCGCGGCTTGCGAAGAACTTTGTCGAGGAGGCGCTGTGCTTTTACTCGCCATTTTCCGCTACGGTTCGCCGTACCACTAAGGATGTTGAGATTGCCGGACAAGCGATTGCGGCTGGCGAGTTGGTCATTCCCTTGCTGGCTAGTGCGAATCGGGATGAGCGAGTCTTCGAGGCACCAGATACTTTCAGGCTTGATCGCAGTCCGAATCCTCATCTGGGTCTAGGATTTGGAATCCACGTCTGTTTAGGGGCACATCTGGCCCGGCTCGAGGGTAAGATTGTTGTCGAGCAGATGGCCCAGCGCTATCGCAGTATTGAACTGGTCAATGCTCAGGCGAGCACGGTGGGAGAGTTGGGTGGGCCAAAATCATTGGCGGTTAGGTTGCGGTGAAGCGCATTGCGCATGGCACCACCGCAATGAACGCTAGTATTTAGCTAGCGCTCGCAGAGTAGAAGGGTGTTCCGAAATAGGTCCGAACAGGTCCGCAGGTGGCAGTCTCATTAAGAAGTCTTTCTTCCTTTGCAAAGTCACCGGCAAAATACCGGTCAAAGGCTTGTCCCCATGCCTCCATACTCGGGAAGATGCGCACGATGATGACTGAGCCCTGCATTTCATTGGGGATGCCAAATCCGCCATACCACATATGCGTGGACGCTGTAGCACCGGCTTTTTCAAAGGCCGCCCCACGGGCTTTTAGTGCAGCTCTTAATTCGTCCATATCTGCGCCATCATTAAGCGTGCAGGTACGAAACATGCCAAACCCGCCATCTGATGGATCACCCTCATGAACCATTTCGCCCCGCATTAGGCTGCGTTGGTTCATGGTACGAAGTTCATCGAATTTCGCTTCCAGTTCTTGTCCGTTTTCCATGTAGCCTTCATAGCCTGCGCCGATCGCCGTGGCGCTCGGTGAAAAGCCAAGCCAGACCGCGTCAAAGCTGCCAGCAATGGGTGCAGACGATTGACTCATATAATGGGGTGTCATAACGAAGGCGCTGTACTGCAGACCGCTGGCCTGGGCGACTGCAGCGAATTCGTCCTTCATGGCCATCATGTCAGCCATCGTTTTGCCGTCTTTAAGCGTGAAAGGTATGGACTCGACCAAGTAGCTGCTGGTTGGTGCGTGGTCATCGGCGATGGCCGAAAACGAGAGAGTTAATGACAGTAAAAGCGCGAGTTTTTTGATTGTTATTCTCGATAAGTTGAAGGTCGTATTCAGGGCTCTGCTGACCTATCGCGCTTCCGCGCGGTAAGTGCTTTGAGAGCCTTAGTTCATCACTTGACCGGCAGAAGCCCACCAATCAGGACAGGCGATACCAAAAAGTTGGCTAATAAACAAAGGGCTCAATTTTGTCCGCCCGCAGGGTGTAAGAGGCAGTGGCCAAATCCTCTTCAACCCGCGTGGTCAGCAGCGTGCCTTCGATCCAAAATGGGTCCCACAGACTTTCCAGCGTATAGCCAGGTTCAAATTCTGCGTAGATGGTTTGGTTCGGTGGCGGTGCGGGCTCGTGTATACAGGCGCCGAAGTAGGGTACCAGCAAAAATCGTGTAACAACCTGGGTGTCGTCAAAATCCACGGGCACAATAAAGCCTGGAATGCGTATCTCTTTGTTATTGAGTTCAAAACGCACCTGTTCTCCGAAGGCAATATCGCCTTCCAATATTAGGGATTCATCAAGCGGTGGCACCAAGTCCCGCCAAGAGATCGATTCCGGTTCGGCGAAGGCGGTGCGAGAAAGAGCAAGCAGTAATACGATCACGCCAACTGGTAGGCGGCGGAAGATTGTGTTCATGGCTTTGAGTCCAAATTAGTTACGTTGTAACATCGTTTCAAAAATGCGGGCTTGTGGGCACTGTGACAACTTCCGAATCAATTGCAGATGCGATTACCCTCAGTCACCTCGGTTACAGCTATCCTGGTGACCAGAACCCAGTGCTCAATATCCCAGCCTGGCGAGTCGAGCGCAATGAGCACGTTTTTCTACAGGGCGAATCGGGTAGCGGTAAGTCTACCCTGCTCTCTCTGCTGGCCGGACTATCCATACCGACTCAGGGTAGCCTGAAAATTCTAGGTGACGATATCGCCAAACAAAGTGCACGCCAGCGTGATCGGTTTCGTGCCACCAACTTAGGCGTCGTTTTTCAGCAGTTCAATTTGATTCCCTACCTTTCGGCGCTGGATAATATTCTGCTCGCGGCGCGATTCGGTAGCGCTACCACCGCCGGCGCGCGGCAGCGCGCGACGACGCTATTGGAGCGGATGAATCTGCAGAGCACCCTGCACCACCGCCCCGCGTCGCAGATGAGCATTGGTCAGCAACAGCGCGTCGCGATAGTACGTGCGCTCATCAATAATCCGTCGCTGTTACTCGTCGACGAACCAACCTCGGCCCTTGATCACGCCAATAGAGACGCTTTTTTGGCGCTCCTATTTGATGTGTTGTCCGATCAGGAATGCGCCATGGTTTTCGTCAGTCACGATCCTACACTCGGCGCTTCTTTTGATACTCAGGTCAAAATCTCTGAGCTGAATCACGTTGGAGCGACAGTCTGATGGGCGCTTTCGGTACCGTGTTGCTGGTTGCCTCAAGGAGTCTGCGCTACCGCCTTAGTGGGGTGTTGCTAACCATCGCCTCTGTAGCACTGAGCGTATTTGTGCTTTTGGGAGTAGAGCACGTGCGCCAGGAGGCACGCTCAGGTTTTGCGAGTACCGTTTCGGGTGTTGATCTGATTGTCGGAGCCCGAACCGGCGAAATAAATCTATTATTGCTGTCAATTTTTCGCATTGGCACTGCCACGGCTAACGTGTCTTGGGAGAGTGTCGAGCAGCTTAATCAGCAAAAAAACGTCGACTGGACAGTGCCTATTTCCTTGGGTGATTCCCACCGCAATTTCCGCGTCATTGGTACGACACAGGCATTCTTTTCGCGCTATAAATACGGCGCGAAACAACCTCTGGTTTTCGAGCAGGGTCAACCATTTGAAGCGGTTGCCGAGGTGGTGCTTGGGGCGCGAGTTGCTAGGGAACTGGGCTATCAGTTAGGTGACTCGCTGGTGCTCAGCCACGGAATGGCGGATACCAGTTTCACCCATCATGATCAGCTCCCCTTCGCCGTGAGCGGCGTTCTCGTTGGGACCGGGACTCCCATCGACAATGCACTTTTTGTTGGCCTTGATGCTATTGATGCTATGCACAGTGACGAGGGGTCTGAGAATCATCAGGCGCATGAAGAGCATGACGCTCACGAAGACCACGATGCTCACAAAGGGCGCGACGAGCACGAGGTTCACGAGGACCATGATGACCATGATGCTCATGAAGGGCACGATGACCACTATGCCCATAAAGGGCACGAGGCTCACGAAGACCACGATACCCATGAAGAGCATGGGGCTCATGATCATCCACCCATAGGTACGGTAACCGCTGTGCTCGTCGGCCTTAGTTCGCCTATTACAACATTACAGGTGAAGCGCTGGGTTGATGAATATGAGGGCGAGGCACTGTTGGCGATAGTGCCCGGGGTTGCTCTGACTCAGCTATGGGAGCTGATCGGCAATGTTGAGTCAGTACTGTTGGGGATTTCGGTACTCATCTTGGTGTCGTCGTTGTTGGGCCTTAACGCGATGTTGCTTGCGTCCATGCGCGAGCGCCGGCGCGAGATTGAGGTGCTGCGCAGTATCGGCGCCCCCTCGTCCTTTATTCTGGCCCTACTAATGATTGAGTCGCTGCTTATAGTTTCTGTTGGTGTGGTTTTGGCATTGGGGGCCTTGCTGGCATCAATCACGGCGGCCAATACGCTTTTTTCAGAAACGTTTGGGTTGATGATTTCATCGCAAATTCTCAGCCCGTCTAACGTGACGGCGCTAGGCCTGATTTATCTGACAGCAGTTATTGTGACGCTCTTGCCGGCACTGCAGGCATATCGTGTTTCTCGCTCGGTTGGAGCAGCCACCGCTGCAGAATGATTCATCGACTAGCATACTATGATGTTATAATATAGCGTTTTCGAGAATTTGGTCTGCGCAAAGGCAATTGACTGCAAAACGGCTATTGACGCTTACCCTGGGCGATAGTATCCAGGATTCCCACGACAACAGATGAGGTGATTGCCATAAATCAGCAAGCGACAAAACGTGTCCTCGCGCAAGCCCAGCAGCAATGCCTGGCGTTGGGCAGTAAGCTGACCACGAAGCGCAGTCAGGTGCTCGAAGGCCTGTTGGTCGCAGCCAAGGCGGTATCCGCCTATGAGCTGACGGATGTGTGCCGGGATAAGCTTGGCTATGACCTGTTGCCCATGTCGGTGTACCGCATCCTTGAGTTCCTAGAAAACAATCAGCTTGTCCACCGCCTGAATACGTCCAACAAGTACATTGCCTGCTCCCATATCACCTGCGATCACGAACATCAGCCACCGCAGTTTTTGATTTGTAAGACTTGTGACAGGGTAGAGGAGGTCGAGGTGCCGACACCTATTATGGAGAGTGTCGCTAAAGCGACGCGAAAGGCAGGATTCACCCTCGCCAGCAGTCACCTAGAAATCGAGTGTTACTGCAATGATTGTGACGCCCCAGGGGCGGCTATATGACGGTCACTGGAATGCTGGATCGCTCGGCGATCGTTTTGTCGACGATCTGTGCGGTGCATTGCTTGACGGTACCCCTAGCGGTGGTAATGATGCCTGCGGCGTTTACCTATTGGTTCGCCGATGATCACTTTCATTTTCTGCTTTTGTACCTTGTGTTGCCCACCAGCACCTTGGCAATCGGCCTCGGGTGCAGGCGTCATCGAACGTTCAAAGTGATCGCGTGGGGTAGTGCTGGTCTGGGGCTTTTAGTGCTAGGGGCACTGCTAGGCCACGACCTACTGGGTGAGTTAGGCGAAAAGGGGATAACACTGTTGGGCGCAGGGTTAGTAGTCCTTGCCCATGTTCACAATTTTAGACTTTGCCGCCAAAGCCAATGTGCGCACTAGCTGCAGCCACCCTACGGCCAGTAAGTTAGCCGCGATTAAGCCGCTACCGCGCCTGCTAGGACCTCGCTCGCGACGCTTTGCAGTCGCTCGACAGGGTCGCCTTCACCCATCATCGGAATAACAACCCGGCCAACGCCTATAGACTCAAGCTCGCCTAAAAAGTCTTTGCCCCCGATACCCGGCCACATGCAGGTCACTTCAATTTCGGACATGTCGCGATTGATGGCGTCGCATTCTCGCCTGAGGTTCTCCATGTGACCCTTCAGCTCTGCGGGGTCGCCGGTAGGCGCGAACCAACCATTGCCGAGCTGGGCCGTGCGCTGAAATATTTTTCCTTGCACACCGCCCATAACCACAGGGAACGGGCTTTGTATGGGCAGGGGATAGCTCTTGAAATTTGTCCATGACAAAAAATCGCTTTCGTGTTCAACCACCTCGCCGGACCATATTTTGCGCATGCCCGCCACATAATCATCAAATCTGGCTCCGCGGCGCTCGAATGGCACGCCAAGAGCGTCAAACTCTTCGCGCAGCCAACCGATACCGACGCCTAACATAAAACGCCCGTTAGAGATGAAATCTAGGCTCGCCGCCTGCTTTGCCATGTAGATGGGATTCGCCTGAGACAAGATGTTCACTCCGGTGGCCAGTCGCAGGGTGGTGGTGGCTGCGGCGACCGCGGCCAGCGCTATCAGAGGGTCGACAAAGTTGGTTTCCGGCGCGGCGCCCATGTTGCCAGATTTGTTATAGGGGTACTTTGATTCATAATCCACCGGCACGATAACATGCTCAAATGTCCAAACCGATTCGTATCCTAAGGACTCGACCAGCTGGGCGGTTTGTACCACTTGATCAGCTGCTTGAACCCCGATATTAATCGGAATAACGCCTACTTTCATTTCTCCCCCCTCTACATATGCTGTCTATTAAGCGCGTCAATGTTACCGCTTTTCCTTGAGTTATCACTCGCTTAAGGCGATGGATAATTCAGGCCTGCCTCGCTGCCCGCAACGCCAGGGATAATCTCCAATACGGCATGGCCGTGATGCACGCGACCGAATTCGTCCTCGGCCCGCACAGTCACGGTGTGCACACCTGGCGGCAGGTCAGCACTCAGGTCTGCCTCAAAAATATGCGTCGAGACCGTTGCCTGCACAAAGGACTTCTTGTCGCTGGCGTGTCGAACGAACTGTTCGAGCATGTAAGGATCCTTCCTTGGCGTTCGCGCCAGCGGTTGATATTCGCCGTCGTTGACTCGGTAAGTGACGACGGATTTGGGGCCGCCGTCAAAGAAGTTCACCATGATCGAGGCGGCTGCTAACTCGTCCTGGGACAGATGACCGTCGAGTAGCTGGCCAGCCTTGAAGTCGCGTACGCCATTGGGTTGTAGCTGATGGTGCGCCACGTCGAAGCGAATTCGCATCTGTTGGTCTGCGGGCTTGCCTGCGCCTTTGAATCGCACGGTGAGATCCGTCGAGTCCACCTCAAGGATATGGTAACCGTTGGGTGTGCCAT
Organism: Pseudomonadota bacterium; assembly: GCA_036157095.1. Lineage (GTDB taxonomy): Bacteria > Pseudomonadota > Gammaproteobacteria > Pseudomonadales > Azotimanducaceae > UBA4421. Next base: position 2,334 of record JAYYHB010000136.1, on the reverse strand, counting down.
CACGCTGATCGCTGATGGCGATGCCGCGCTCATCGAAGGGGCCACTCCACCAAGATCCCGATACGGTTGCCAAGACATGGTGGTGGAATGTGCCCGGACCGTCGAAGCCGTCTTCTTCGCCAAAGTAAATATGATTGGTGGTATGGGTATGTCCCGCGACAGAGTACAGGTTAGGCCGGCCCGCCAATAGTCGGAAAAGTCCCTTGCGGTTGTCGGTAGTATAGCGGCGATCCTCGCTACCCAGCGGAGCATGGGTTGCCACAAAAACAAGCCTATCGTTGTCAACGTATTCGAGTTCTTTCTCAAGCCAGCGTAGCTGTTGCTTGCTGATGCGAGCTTCGTAACCGCCGTTGCCGCGCACATCGCCCGGATCAGCCTCGCCATTGCCTTGGTAATCGATATTGTCGAGGACCACAAAAAGAGCGTCTGCATATTCGAAGGCGTAATAGGGAGGGCCGAAGAAACTCTTGAAAGTCTCCAGCGAATACTTGTCGTTTTCGGCCTCAAAGTTCAGTTCGTGGTTACCGGGCACGTTGTACCAAGGGATGCCGATCTGCGCGATCAAGGCGTTGTAGCGCGGAAACAGCGACAGATCGTCGTACATGATGTCACCCATGGTCATGCCAAAGGCCGCATCCGTGCCGATGAGTTCTGCGACCACATCGTCACGAATATAGTCGAGTTCTCGCTGGGTTTGCGGCTGCGGATCTGCAAATAAAATCGCTTCAAATTGCTGGGATTCTTCGCGCTTGATCAACGGAAAATTGATTTGCTCAGGCAAAGGGCCCGTGGGCGCTATACCCTCATAGCGCATGCCTGCTGGCGAGCCCTCCGGCTGATGAATGTAGTAGAACTGAGGAAGCATGTGCGCATTGACGGGAATTGCGTGGTCGCGTGGCTTGGTGATAAAGATAATGCTCTGCTCGTCAACCGGTAGAATGTAGCGACCCTCTTCGTCGGTCGCCACCACATTGATACCGTTGCTTACGCGTACTCCCTCAATCCCCTGCTCTGCGGTATCGAGCACGCCGTTTTTATTGCTATCGATAAAGACCCGGCCTGTAGCGCTGTCCGCCAATGCCGAGTTTGGAAGCTGCAGACAAGCTAAGATGATGAACGAGCGCATGGTAATCTCCTAACAGACTTAGGGTTGTGTTGGTCGGTACTGAAAAGTAGCGTGTGATTATGGAGTATTGGTGAAACTCGGGCAGCCAGGTCGTGGGCTACCCGAGAGGGCACACTTTGCGATATAAACCTCTGGTCGTACTGAATGCCTTGGCTATCTAACCGATGGCAATCTCGTAGAGGCCTTCATAGTCCTCTGCTGAGCAAGGACGAGGGTTGGTGAAGGTGCAAACATCCTTGGCTGCATGGCTCGACAGATCTGCGATCGCGTCTTTCTGCACCCCCATTTCGCGCAGGTTCGCGGGTAGGCCAATCTCGGCATTCAGCTCACGGATGAACTCTGCAGGATCGGCATTGGCATTAAGTCCCATTGCAGCGTTTAGGCGCGTGTACTTATCGCCAACGTGATGCCTATTGAAATCTAGAATGGTGGGTAAAATGACGGCGTTCAACGTTCCGTGATGTAGGCGAAGCGACTGATCGGCACCGCAGGCGTGGCTCATTGAGTGTACCGAACCTAAGCCTTTACTGAAGCCCATGGCACCCTCCGCCGCAGCCATCATCATATGCCAGCGTGCATCTTCATCAGAGCCGTCTTTGACCGCTTTAACGAGGTTCCCCTCGCGAATACCGCGCTCAATGCCATCGCAGGCGACCGCTTCTGCGGGTGGATTAATTTGTGGCGAAAGCAGTGCCTCGATGCAGTGGGTCATCGCATCCATTCCTGTCGCCGCAGTGAGCAGAGGTGGCAGGCCAAGGGTTAGATACGGGTCACAAATCGACGTCATTGGCACTAAGTTGCGGCTAGCAAGGATCAGTTTTTCGCCATTGTTCATGATGATTACAGCGCCGGAGGAAACCTCGCTGCCAGTACCCGACGTAGTGGGGATGGCGATCAAGGGCGCCACGGTGCCAATTTTTCCAGCACCACCAAGGCCCGCGGTGTATTGAAGCAGGTCCCCCTCATGAGTGACTGCCAGAGCGACTGCTTTTGCCAAGTCCATGGACGAACCGCCTCCAAGGGCGACCACACCATCGCAGCCTGCTTCTTGGTATGCGGCGACTGCTTCCTCTACGGCCATTTGAGTTGGATTTTCCGGCGTACCGTCAAAAATTGTCAGCGCAGCATCATTGCCCAAGTGAGAGACCAGATCGGTCACCATGCCAAGATTGACCAAGCCTTTGTCCGTGCACAGCAGCGGGCGGCGT
>JAYYHB010000135.1:0-13461 GCA_036157095.1 Pseudomonadota bacterium | reverse complement strand
AGTCACAAACGTGTTCAGCCTGACCGACGATGTCGATCTGACCGTCTCCATCTTCGGACGGAACCTGATGGATGAGATCGCTCGAAATCATTCTTCTTTCGTGAAAGAAGAAGTCCCCCTGCCAGGTCGAAGCTATGGCTTAAAGTTCTACGCGACATTTTAACCTAGCGAGAGGCTTCACCTTTGATGGATGCGTGCTGCATCGCTGTGCGCATCCATCAGCTAGCAGCCAGCGTTCTCTCTGAACAAGCACATTGGACTAAGACTCATTGGAAAAAACGGAACCAATCTCCTGTAGTCACGTCGGAGAAAAATCAAGGCACTCCTCGATGAAAAGTTGCTCGCACTAGCGACCAGATCCGCAAACATTAAATGACGAATAAGGGGCGGATCTTGTTCCCCCAAAAATAGCTCACCCCGCCAATTACTCGGTAAAATTCCTTCCAAATCCCATCCCTTGGTGGTAATCACAGCTTCCGCCCGATCGGCCAATCGGGTCGTTTGCGTGATCGGTTCATTGCGGGGGAATCTTTTCAAACTCTATTTTTTACTAGCGCAGAAAAGCATTTTGTGAGGAAAAGATGCATCTTGCTAATATCAACATGGGCTAGAATCTCTAGCCCCGAAAAATGGTTTAAATGTCAATGAAATTAATTGGCAGGAATTTTCTGCTGCTCTTAGGGATGCTCTCTCCATTCGCTCTCGCGGCACCGAAATCAGAGCTATGGCCCTATTGGAATCAGAGTCGCTCAGATTCAAACATCGAAGTTGATCATCAACTCTGGCAATCATTACTTTCTCGCTTCGTAAGAGAAAGCGCGGACGGTATCAATCGCGTCGCGTATCGCGAATTTGATGAGTCCGCCAAACTAGAACTTAGCAATTACCTCGAATCGATGAGCCGCGTTGCACCCACCCAGCTCAATCAAAACGAGCAGTTGGCCTATTGGATCAACCTCTACAACGCACAAACCATTCAGGTCGTACTCGACCACCCCAAGAAAAAAAGCATTCTCTCCATGGGGCCATTTTTTGCCTTCGGCCCGTGGGACGAACCCTATCTCACCATTGAGGGTAAGCCGGTAACGCTCAACGACATCGAGCATCGAATCCTGCGCCCAATCTGGCAAGACCACCGCCTGCACTACGTCCTTAACTGCGCAAGCATCGGCTGCCCCAACCTCAATCGACACGCCTATCAGGCAGAATTGATCGATCAACAGCTGGCTGGCGCTCAGGCCAATTTCTTACGGCATCCCCGGGCGGTAACTTTGACCGACAGCGGCAAGTTACAAGTCACCAGCCTGTTCGATTGGTACCTTATCGACTTCGCTCAAGACATATCCGGGCTACTGGCCTACCTTGCCGCTCAGCGCCCAGATCTCGCAGCAGACTTGTCTGCATTGGTCGATGAAGGCAATCCCAAAATCGACTATGTTTACGATTGGGATCTGAACGTGGTTGACTAGACAGCAGTCGCCATAGGGAATATCGGGAGAGAGCATGAATGCATCGCAATTCGAAACCATCCTAACGTCACTAGACCAAGGCGTGATGACCATCACCATGAACCGCCCGGACCGGCTTAACGCCTGGACCTATCAGATGGGCGCAGAGCTACAGCAGGCGATTGAGAGTGGCAACGATAATCCCGAGGTCAATGTCTTTGTGCTCACCGGCGCGGGACGCGGCTTTTGTGCCGGCGCGGATATTAAGGATTTGTTTAAAAATCAGGCTGACTCTGGTGACGATGGCAGCAACGAGCGACCGGCGAGAGACTGGGTAGGCCTCGTACGCCGAGCCAAGCCTATGATCGCCGCGGTCAACGGTGCCGCTGTGGGCGTTGGGCTGACACAAATTTTACCCTGCGACTACATCATGGCCAGTCCTGACGCCAAGTTCAGTGCTCGCTTTGTCAAGATGGGTGTCGTGCCCGAACTGGCCAGTTCCTACTATTTGGTTGCGCGAGCGGGTTTTGGCTTAGCTAACCGCATGATGCTTACCGGCGAGACCCTCGATGCGGCAGAGGCCCAGCGCATCGGCTTGGTCGATGAACTTGTCCCAGATGTCCACAGCCTGTTGCCTCGTGCGGTAAAGCTCGCCAAGCAAATTGGTGAGAATCCACCTGTGGCCCTGAACGCGGTAAAAGAATTGGTAACCGCGAATATGGCAGAACCAGACATTAAGGAAGTGCAAAGACGCGAAATGGCGGCCCTAGCCGAGGCCTACAAAAGTCCTGAACACCATGAAGCAATTGCCGCCTTTATCGAGAAGCGCCCCCCAAATTTCAAAAATTTAGGTTAACCGCGAGTTAACTTGCTGCTGGGGTTATCTTTTCGTCCTGCTGGAACCAATAGAGTGTAATCAGTAGCAGCATATTCGCCGTGCCGAGGGCTTGCAGACCCAAAATCCAGCTCTCCACATTCTGCGGAAGCTGAGGCAGCCACAGTGAGGCACCGAGCATCAATCCGTTTCTGACACCATCAACCCAGAATCGTTCCCGTCGGTGCTCGAGCCAGAGACCCGCCACGTACATCGATCCCGCGATCAGTAAGAACAGTGCAATCACAGCGGGCTGGGCGAGTTCACTCTGCAAAGCCGCTAATGCAAAACCTGCCCCGGTCAGTATCCAATACTGAGCAAACACATAGGCTTTAGAGCTTTGCGGTGCATGGGGGTCATAGCGTTTGTGCCACTGATCAGGGTCTTCCTCAACGGGCTCCAGCCCTTGTGGAAACCAGCTCGGCCCCCTGAACCAAACACTGATCTTGTCCCGCCAGCGAGGTGCTTTCACTGCCAGTATCATGGTGTGCCACCACACCACGGCATTAGCCCAAATCGGATTCCAGCTGCGTAACCCGTGCGTGATTCCGAAGACCGGCTTCTCGTCTTTTTGCTCATCACAAAATGTGCCAAACAGTCGGTCCCAGAGGATCAGGAAACCCCCATAGTTCTTATCGATGTAGCGCGGATTCTTGGCATGATGCACGCGGTGGTTGCTCGGCGTGACAAGAAGATAGTCGAGCACGCCCATTCGATCGACATGCTGAGTGTGTACCCAGAACTGATATACAAGATTCAACGTTCCCACGCTGACCATCACATACACTGGCGTACCAGCCAGATACATGGGCAGATAAAATACGAAACCAATGTAATCAGTGCTGGTTTGTCTAAGCGCCGTACTGAGATTGTATTCTTCGCTCTGATGATGAGCGCTGTGCGACGCCCACATAATCCGCCATTCGTGGCCGCAACGATGTTTCCAGTAGTAGCAAAAATCGTAAGCGATAAAGGCGACCACCCAGTGCCACCAAGCCGTGGCCTCCCATGGCACCACTCCGACAAATGCCACTGCACTGGCGAAAAAGACTGCCGAAAAACTTAAGCGTAGTACCCCCATCAGCTGACTCAAACTGCCCATCATCAGGCTCGCTACCGCGTCGTTGAGGCGGTAGGTCTGATGTTTTTTCCAGGCACCGTAGAGGAACTCCACAGCCATGGCGAGGATGAAAAACGGTACGGCAATCTCAACAAAATTCATGGCTTCAGCTTAATCTCTTGCTCGGCCCACATCAGCGCCGAAATCCTGACCTTTCTTGGCCACCGCTCGGCGCAGTGCTAACGCATTACACCGTCGCTTTAACGCTCAATTATCACTCGGCCTGAGGATCTGCCTGTGTATCCGCTGCAGCGTCTGCACTCACCCAGGAAGCTAGCAGCGTTTCGTAGTCAACGGTCTGTCCTTGGGGTTTCTCATTGTCCAAGGCGGGCTTCGGCGCACCGGGTTGGTTGAGCCAGTACTGCGCATCCTGTTCGTCATTCAGCGCCGGCCCGCATTCACCAAGCGCACCATGTCGCTGCAGGCGCTCTAACACGCGATCTTGTTGAGCGGCCAGGCTGTCCATTGCTGCCTGGGCAGAAACTTGTCCACTCACTGCGTTGGCCACATTGGCCCACCACAATTGCGCGAGCTTAGGGTAGTCGGGCACATTGGTGCCCGTAGGGGTCCAGGCCGTTCGCGCCGGCGAGCGATAGAATTCAACCAATCCCCCCAGCTTAGGTGCCATATCCGTCATCGTCTGGGAACGAATATCCGAATCTCGAATCGGGGTCAGACCCACCAAGGTCTTTTTCAGCGACACAGTCTTCGCGGTGACGAATTGCGCATAGAGCCATGCAGCTTTGCGACGCTCTAACGGCGTGCTGGATAGTAGGGTCCAGGAGCCGGTGTCTTGATAGCCGAGCTTCATGCCCTCCTCCCAGTAAGGGCCATGGGGTGATGGCGCCATACGCCACTTGGGACTGCCGTCAGCATTTACCACCGGCAGGTCGGGTTTGATCATGTCCGCAGTAAATGTGGTGTACCAAAAGATCTGCTGAGCGATCTGGCCTTGTGCAGGTACCGGACCTGCCTCAGAAAAGGTCATACCTGGTGCCTGGTCTGGGGCATACGCCTTCAGCCAATCGATGTATTTTTGTAGCGCATAGACAGCTGCCGGTGCATTGGCAGCGCCCCCTCGGGTAATGGATGATCCAACCGGGCGGCATTGCTCAACGCGAATACCCCATTCATCCACAGGCAGCCCATTGGGGATACCCTTGTCTCCAGCACCCGCCATGGAGAGCCACGCGTCAGTGAAGCGCCACCCCAGAGAGGGATCTTTCTTGCCATAGTCCATGTGGCCGTAAACCTTTTGTCCGTCAATCTCGCCAACGTGAACGGAAAAAAACTCGGCAATATCTTCATAGGCGGACCAATTGACTGGCACTCCCAGTGGATAGCCGTAGCGCTGCTCAAAGCTCTGCTTCAGTTCAGGATCAGAGAACCAATCGTGGCGAAACCAATACAGGTTGGCGAATTGCTGGTCTGGTAGCTGATAAATCTTGCCATCCGCGCCCGTGGTGAAACTCAGGCCGATAAAGTCCTGCAAATCCAGCGTAGGAGACGTTACATCAGCGCCTTCAGCCGCCATAAAGTCACTGAGTGCCACCACATAGCCGTAGCGTGAATGTGTGCCTATCAGGTCCGAGTCGTTCACATAAGCATCAAAAATATTTTCACCGGACTGCATCTGAGTTTGCAGCTTTTCAATCACGTCGCCCTCTTGAATGAGGTCGTGATTGACGCGAATACCCGTCACCTCAAAAAAGGCCTGGGCCAGGGTCTCACTTTCGTACTGATGGGTGGTAAGCGTTTCTGACACCACGTTGATGGTCATACCTCGGAACGGCGCAGCCGCCTCAGTAAACCACGCCATTTCCGCAAGCTGCTGGTCTCGATTGAGTGTAGAAGGTTGAAACTCAGTATCGACCCAACGCTCGGCATTAACCGCGTAATTCACCGACGCGAGCGGGGTTTTTGCTGTCTCGCTTGACTCACTACAGGCGACAAGCCATAAAGTGGCTACCACCACCAAAGAACCCCTCATCACATTGCAAATCCAGCTAGCTAAACGCACATTTTACTCCTGTCCCCAAACACACGTGTTTTGTCGATCGACGCCTATGTTAACCCCTGAAGGTGATAGAGAGTAAAATTAAGATCGCCTCAGCCCTTTGCCATGATCACAACAAGCCAGACTGATGCCAGACCACTGGCGTAAAGCGCGTTCCACGGCGTGAGTCCCAGCCAAAGTAAATGAATAAACGCAGCGCCGAGCAGGCTGACAAAGAAGCGATCGCCACGCGTGGTTGCCATGGGCAGCCAGCCTCGCGAGGTCAACGTTGGTCGCTTCAGTTCAAGGGCGATCAGCACCAACAGAGCCAAGACGATGGCCGCAAAGAAAACTGCTGTTGGCAGAGTCCATGCCATCCATGTCATAAAACGCTTCTCCTCACAGGCTTCGGTATCACGCTACACACGGCCCAGAGCAAAGCCCTTCACCAAGTGCTGACGCACAAACCAAACCACTAAAATACCCGGCAAAACGGTAAATATCCCTGCAGCCGCAAGTACTCCCCAATCCATCCCCGAAGCGCTCACCGTGCGGGTCATCACCACCACGATTGGTTTGGCCTCGCTACCGGTGAGTGTGCGCGCGAGCAGCAGCTCCACCCAGCTAAACATGAAACAAAAAAATACCGTCACACCAATGGCACTGCGATTGATGGGCAAGAAAATCCGTGTGAAAAAAAACCAAAAACTGTGGCCGTCGATACGCGCCATATCGTCTATTTCCGTGGGCACACCCGACATAAAACCTTCAAGAATCCAGACAGACAACGGCACCGTGAACAGGCAGTGCGCCAGAGCAACCGCCAGCGGCGTATCAAACAAGCCGATGGAGGAGTAAAGCTGGAAAAATGGCAACAGGAACACTGCTGGAGGCGCCATTCGATTGCTCAGCAGCCAGAAAAACAGCTGCCGATCGCCCAAAAAACGATACCGAGAAAACACATAGGCCGCGGGCAGGGCCACAAACACCGATATCAACGTATTGAGCAGCACATAGCTCAGTGAATTCAGAAACCCCTCGTACCAAACCGGATTGCTCAAAATTTCAGCAAAGTTCGCCAATGTTGGGTTGCTTGGAACAAGTTCAAACACACCGGCGATGTCCGCATTGCTGCGCAACGCAAGGGTTAACAGCCAGTACAACGGCAAGATCAGATAGACACAGTAGGCGGCGAGCACCCAGCGACTTAGGCGATAGCGGCGATTCATGAGTCTTCCTCACTGCGCATCACGCTGGTGTAGAACAACCAGCTGAACAGTAAAATGAAGAGAAAGTAGATTACCGAGAACGCTGCTGCAGGCCCAAGATCAAACTGCCCCACTGCCATGGTTGCCAGATACTGGCTGAGAAAAGTGGTGGTATTACCCGGGCCGCCACCTGTCAGCACGAAGGGCTCGGTATAAATCATAAAGCTGTCCATGAGCCGCAGCAGGACCGCAATGACTAACACACCTTTTAAGCGCGGTAGCTCTACATAGCGAAAGACCTGCCATTTACTCGCGCCATCAAGCTCTGCCGCTTGATAGCAGGCAGCTGGTACAGAGGTGAGGCCCGCAAAGGCCAGCAGGGCCACTAAGGATGTCCAGTGCCAAATATCCATGGCCAACAGGGTCAGCCAGGCGTGCAGGGGTTCAGCAGTGTAGTTAAAGGAAAAACCCAACTGGTTCAACGTGACGCCTAACAGGCCTATGTCGGAGCGGGCATAGATCTGCCATATGGTGCCCACCACATTCCACGGGATGAGCAGCGGTGTTGCCAATAGCACTAGCAGCAACGACGCCCGCAGGCCTTGGGTTGGCATCCCCCGAGCGATTACGATGCCCAGCGGTATCTCGATTGCAAGAACAGCAGCACTAAAGCCAAGTTGACGTAAAAAAGCATCAATAAACCTTGGGTCTGTCAGAGTCTCGCGATACCACTCGAAACCGACAAAAAAACGCGTATTAAAATCCAGAATGTCCTGCACCGAATAATTGACGACCGTCATCAGCGGAATCACGCCACTGAAAGCGACGATCAAAATCACCGGTAGAACCCCAAGCCACGCTCGGTTGTCTTTTGTCTTATTCTGGGCCATCGCCGCCAACGCGAAGAGCCTCGCGAAATCCCACGGAATGATTCAGCGCAATACCCACCTCGTCCCCAAACGCAAAGGAAGCCGGAGAGCGGACAAACACCTGCTCTTTGCCGCAGCGCAGGCCATATATCGAAACCACCCTACCCTGCGCCGTACCAAGAATGCGTTGACTGTCCACTTTGCCAACGAGCAATTGCGGACTGGGTGCGGTCAACTGCGCTGACTCTGGACGAAAACCAATAACGTCAGGGTCTCCGTCCATGGCGAATGTTCGCCTCAGCGACCGAGGGAAGGCGCCCAAGGGTAAGAAATTCATGCCGGGGCTTCCTAAGAAGTGCCCCACAAATTGGTGGGCTGGGTTTCGATAGACGGCCTGGGGGGTGCCGGTTTGCAAAATCTGGCCGTCAGCTAGAACAGATACCCGCTCCGCAAAGGTGAGAGCTTCGGTTTGATCATGGGTCACATAAATCATGGTGACTCCCAGCTCTTCTTGAACACGCTTGAGGGTTTGTCGCAGTCGCCACTTGATACTAGGCTCGACGGCAGTAAGTGGTTCATCGAGCAATACCAGAGAAACATCAGGTCTAACCAAGGCACGCCCAATAGCCACCAGCTGTTTTTCAAAAAGCGATATCGCATTGGCCGAACGGTTTAATATGGACTCGATCTCGAGTTCCCTGGCGATCGTGATCACTCGCTCATGAATGTCTGCATGACTCATCGATGCGTCGCGAGTCTTTAGCGGAAATGAGAGGTTCTGGGCAACGTTCATAGACTGATAGAGCACGGGAAACTGAAACACTTGGGCAAGATGACGGTCGCGACCTGGAAGCTCGGTAACATCGACATCATCGAAGAAGACGCGTCCCTTTGTAGGCCGCAAAATTCCCGATAAGAGGTTAAGCAGCGTGGTTTTGCCCGCACCGGAAGCGCCCAGCAATGAAAAAGCCTCCCCGTCGTTGATATCCAGGGAGATTGGCAGCAGGGCAGGCTCACTAGCACCCTCATAGGTAAACGAAATTTCATGTAGGCGAATACGCGCCATATCATTCCAGCGCCAAATTTAAAATATCATCACCGCGAACATTCAGCTCCAATATCTGGCCCACCGAAACGCTATGCATACCGGGCCGGCGTACGACCCAGTGCTGCTCATCTTGTAACTCTCCGTCCTTGCTGACCCGGCCGTGCAAGAATGTCTCATCGCCACTGCGTTCAATGCTGTCCACCCGCATATGAAACGAAATCGTGTCGGCACAATCTTGAACCGCTTCGCCCGGCAAAAGTACGTGCTCGGGTCGAATGGCAGAGCACTGCTCGCTGCCATTGAAATTAGGCCCCGGCAGCAAGTTAACACCGGGATCGCTCATAAGACGCGCCGCAGCCAGACACTTCGGTGACCGGTAGAGACCCAGAGGAGTGCCGGATTGCAGCACGCTTTGTTCATGCAGTAGCAGTACCTGATCGCCCAGGGCAAAGGCATCTCTCGGATCGGTGCTGGTATAGATTACTGTAGCCCCAGTCTCCGCCAGCAAGGTCTTCAGCTCCAACACCAAAGCTTCACGCAGCTTGTAGTCTAGATTGACCAAGGGTTCATCCAAAACCAACACATCAGCTTGTTGAGCCAGCGCTCGAGCAATGGCCACGCGTTGCTGCTGACCACCCGATAGCTCACTGGGCAAACGCTGCAGCAGCTCGGATATACCCAAGGTCTGTGCTAAGCGAGCGACGATCCTCTTGCGCTCGAACGCGTCCAACTGCTTGGCTATAAGAGGCGATGCAATATTCTGGGCGACGGTCCAATTGGGGTAGTTTACGAACGCTTGAAACACCAAGGCGACACTGCGTTTCTGCGGTCTTAAGGACGTCCAATCCTGCTCCTGGTACCAAACTTCACCCGATGCATTAGTTGGCAAGCCAGCAAGTAAACGGCATAGATTCGTCTTGCCCGATTGGTTCCCCCCTAACACCACAGTTAATTCACCGGCGGCAAAGTCATGGTCAAACCCGTGTATGGCTTCTTGGAACAATCGCACGTTTTTAATGCTTAGCGCGGTCATATCTGCATGGTCTGGAGAGAGGGAAGTAAAACAACATGAGGGAATGCTACCGTATCTGACAGCGACAATAATCGTTGACTGATTAACCCCAACGCATAGGATCGTATGAACCTCAAGGATGCTTAAACAACAGGTCACAGGAGCCCGTCATGTCGATAACCGGAAAGTGCCTCTGCGGCGCTATCAGCTACAGTGTTGACAACCCGCCAACCCTAACCGGCGTATGCCACTGCAAAAACTGTCAGCGCCAGGCTGGCAGCGCTTTCTCAACCTTAGCAGGCGTGCCGTTAAACGAACTGCATATCTTCGGTGAGACCAAGGTCTATACAGATCCAGACACCCATAGCGGCAACACTGTTAAGCGCTTCTTTTGCGATAAATGCGGATCACCCATCTACTCAGCAGTGCAAAGCTCGCCTGATATGGTGTACCTAAAGACCGGCACCCTGGACGACACCAGTGCATTTGAGCCGCAATTTCATCTGTGGTGCGACACCAAGCAAAACTGGGTCGATATTCCAGAAGGTGTGCCCGCGATGCCCGGCAATCCGGCCTGAGGATCCCTCAAGTAACAACCAAACGGTACGATGGATGGCAAGGGCGCAATGCACCTCATTGCTGCCCCTCATCAAGCTTCACCAAGCTCAACGCTACTTAATTTGCGTTTTTAGCAAACCCATCAGCTTGTCGCCGTATGGCGGTCTTAAACCCAACTTCTCTGCCGGATTAAAGGTCGCCTGTTTAAATACCGCCTTTGCATGGGAAAAAGTACGGAATCCGTCTTCGCCGTGATAGGCCCCCATACCGGAAGGCCCAACGCCGCCAAAAGGTAGATCCTCTTGAGCAACATGCATTACCACATCATTTAGCGTCACGCCGCCAGACGTTGTTTGGTTTAGCACCCGCTGGGTTTCTTCTTGATCAGTCCCAAAGTAGTACAGCCCCAGCGGCCGGTCGTGGCTGTTCACGTAATCTAAGGTCTCGTCGAGCGAGTCGTACGACTTTATAGGCATCACAGGACCGAAGATCTCCTCCTGCATAACAGCCGAATCCTCAGGTGGATCGATCAACAGCGTCGGAGCAATCTTGTGTGCCGATTGCTGACGAAAATCCTCATCGGCTGGATTAATCTCAACCACTTCAACACCGCGCTCCCTGGCTTCATCAACGTAGCCATTAATGCGCTCGAAGTGCCGAGCATTTATCACTGACGTGTAATCAGGATTATCCAAAAGCGTTGGATACATCTTGGCCACTGAACGCTTGCTCGACTCAACAAACTCCCCCATGCGGTCGCGAGGCACGAAGACATAATCCGGCGCCAAACAAATTTGCCCCGCGTTCATCATCTTGCCGGCCATTAAGGCATCAGTAGTTGGCGCCATGTCTGCTTTCGGCGAAATAATTACCGGCGATTTACCACCCAGTTCGAGGGTTACGGGAACCAGGTTCTCCGAGGCGGCTCGCATCACATGTTTAGCTACCGACGTAGCCCCCGTGAAGAGCAAATGGTCAAAGGCCAGCCCCGAAAAATCGGCGCCAGTTTGCGGTCCTCCAGTAATAACGGCAATTTCTTCCTCATCAAACTCTTCAGCAAAACCTGCTGCCATCGCGGCAGAAGTTGCTGGCGTATATTCACTGGGCTTGATCATGCAGCGGTTACCAGCTGACAGCACACCGGCTAAGGGTGTGAACGTCAGATTTACCGGAAAATTCCAGGGACTTATCACGCCAACTACGCCCAGTGGTTGGTATTCAACCCATGCCTTAGCGCCCAATAAAGCTAAAATACCCGGCGTAACTTTACGCTTATCTTTTTTCTGCCAGCGTTTTAAATTTTGTTGCGCGTGGCGCAGCGGCCCAATGGAGGAAGCAACGTCGGTGAACAGTGACTGGTGCTCACTGCGATGGCCAAAGTCCTCGTTCATTGCCTGGACAAATGCCTTTTGATGTTTCTTGACGACTCGTACGGCCCGTTCAAGACGATCGATGCGAGTTTCTGAGGTCACTATACCTTCTGCTAGGTAGGCGGCACGCTGACGATCTAAAATGCTCTGCATTTGTGATTGTGATGTTTCTTCTAAGCTCTGACTCATTTCCTTCTCCCTAAATTTTGGTTTGTAGGCTCTAACTAATGGCCGGCGCATCCTCGTCAACATACTGATCTCGCAGAGCGCGCTTGAGCACCTTGCCGGTGGCGTTGCGCGGAAGCGCTTGGATGAATTCAACGCTGCTTGGCACTTTAAATTTTGCCAAGTTTGCCAAGCAATGCCCGATTACCGCATCGGAATCAAGATTTTGCCCAGGTTTGAGCACTAGCACAGCCTTGCCGGTTTCGCCCCAACGATCATCAGGCACGCCGATAATGGCGGCTTCAGCAACCTGCTCAAGTTGGTACAGGACATTTTCAACTTCAGCCGGATAGACGTTCTCGCCACCGGAGATGTACATGTCTTTCCATCGATCAACAATGTAAATAAACCCCTCTTCGTCAAACCGGGCTGCATCACCAGTCTTCAGCCAACCGTCGACAAAGGAGTCAGCAGTGGCTTCAGGTTTATTCCAATAACCCGGCGTAATATTAGGTCCGCGAATCAACAGCTCACCTACTTCACCCCAGGGCAGTGTTCCGCCGTCATCGTCGACGATCTTTATCTCGGTATGCAGAAGGGCCTTCCCCGCTGACCCAATTTTTCGCATGACATCCGCAGCATCGAGCATGGTGCCGCCGGGACTCGTCTCGGTCATGCCCCAGCCTTGAATCAGCGGCACACCGCGATCAATCCAACCACGCAATATCGCCTCGGCACAGGGAGCACCACCAACACCCGCGGTAACGATGCGGCTAAGGTCCGTCGCGGCGAAATCCGGATGCTGCATCATGAACTGGTAGGGCGCAGGCACACCAAAGAAATGGGTCACTCCCATGCTTTCATCGCCAAGCACAGCAAGGGCACGCCCAGGGTCAAAGTCTCGCATCAGCAGAAGACGTCCACCCGCGTGCAAAATTGGATTCGCGTAACAATTCATGCCCCCCGTATGAAACAGCGGCAGTACAACAAGCTGCACAGTGTTCGCACTAATGCCCGCGGGGATACCAAGATTTACCGCATTATAAAAATTCATGCCGAAGGTGATCATGGCACCCTTGGGGTGACCGGTTGTACCTGAGGTGTACATGATCATGGCAACGTCGTCGTGAGTGCATTCAACAGCTTGGTAGTTCCCGTCCATGGCGACCTGGGCTTGCTTATATGCGCAGGCCGCATCCTCGCTGTCGAGCCGCAAATGCGTAGGCAGACTGCAGAGACCGATCAACTGCTCTGCTGCATCCGCAAACTTAGCGTCGTAAATCAGCACCTTGGGCGCGGCGTCACCTAATATGTACTCAAGCTCCGGTACGGTCAGACGCCAGTTCAGCGGAATACAAATCGCGCCAATTTTTGAACATGCAAACTGTGCTTCAAACACCTCGGGGCAGTTTGGTGTGAGCAATGTCACTCTATCGCCCTTGGCAACGCCTTGGGCTTGAAGCCACTGGGCAAGCCGTGCGGCGCGATCATCAAGCACGGCGTAAGTCACCTCTTCTGCTGTGTCTAAATCAACAATGGCGACTTTGTTTCCATGCACACCTGCATGATATGCGGTCCAGTCGTAATACTTCGTGCCCATCTCATCCTCCCAATAACTTACCAAGACAGAACAGTAACCCTTAGTGAATCCAATACAAAGCGCAGGGGTTTCGCTCGTAAACGCCCATGGATACGAAATGCTCCAGGCTTGCTCTATATTGAATGCCTATCGAGAAAACCGTTGAGGCTGCAATGACATGAGCAACACAAGATTCGCCCTTGCGCGTACAAGA
>JAYYHB010000134.1:0-4456 GCA_036157095.1 Pseudomonadota bacterium | reverse complement strand
TCTTCGGAACTGAGATCTACGTCCATACTGCATTCCTTGCTGTAGGTAAGCTCTTTTATTGCTCTTCATGGTAAAGGACTGACCAAATCAAGTTAAGCAGCAACAGTGCGACAATGCTAAATTCGTCGGACAAAAATAAATTGCCATGCTCTGTGGCAAACGGAGGGAGAAAGTGGGTTATCAAACACTGGAATTAGAGGTGGCCTCAGGCGTTGCCACGATTACGTTCAATCGGCCCGAGAGCATGAATGCGATGTCGCCGCAAATGGGCGCGGAGCTGCACGATGCAGCCCTTGTTATAGATGCTGACGCAGATATTCGTGCCGTCGTCTTGACCGGTGCAGGAAAGGTTTTTTGCGCTGGCGGGGATTTGAGCGAATTTGCGGCAGCAGGGAAGGGCGCGCGGACCCTATTGATGAAAATGACCGGCGACCTGCACCTTGCGCTCTCTCGATTGGCCCGTAACCCTGCGCCGGTCATTGCTGCAGTCAATGGCACCGCCGCCGGAGCCGGTTTTTCGCTGCTCATGGCCGCTGACCTTGCAATCGCTGCCCAGAGCGCCGTAATGACCATGGCCTACACCAATGCTGGCCTCTCGCCTGATGGCAGTTCGACCTACTATATGCCGAGAAAAATAGGTGATCGACGTACCCGAGAGTTGATGTTGACCAATCGAGTACTGAGCGCTGATGAGGCGCTGGATTGGGGTGTGGTGAATCAGGTGGTTGCTGATGAGGATGTGCTGAGCGCTGCAAGGAAGCTTGCGAAGAAACTAGCCGAGGGGCCCACCCAGGCATTTGGTCAGGTCAAGAGCCTTCTGGATGGCAGCTTTGATCACAGTCTGGAAACGCAAATGGAGCTCGAAGCCCGCGGCATCGCAGCCATGATTGACACCCCGGATGGTCAGGAAGGTTTGCACGCGTTTTTACAGAAGCGCAAACCTGATTTTAAGGGTTAGTCTCCGGTGTTGAGGGTAACTCGGATGACTGATGGCCAAGGCTTTAATCTATAGCGCGATGCGGATTGATGTGCGATGAATAAGCCCCCTACAGAAGGTCTAAATCAAATACCGGATGCACTAGGGGTGACGAGGGCAAAAGACCAGGCGCTGGATTTGCACGCGTGCACGAACCAATTGCGTGAGGCGATCACGGCGAACCTGCAAAGATTCGAGGCCAAAACCGCCTTTCCCCAGGCTGCGAGTGCGATGCGCCATGCTGCGGTTGCGCTGACAGTAACCGAGGTAGGGCCGGGTGCTGATCTATCGGGTATTCCCCAGCCAGCGCAGTGGTCTTCGCAACCTGGGTTAATTTTGACTCGGCGATCGCCGAAACTGCGCAATCATCCAGGTCAATGGGCGCTGCCGGGCGGGCGTCTCGACGCTGATGAAAGCCCGGTGGAAGCCGCTCTTCGGGAAATGCATGAAGAGGTAGGCGTGGATCTGGGGCGGGCCGCTGTTATCGGAACGCTCGATGACTTTATCACCCGTTCCGGCTATATCATGACCCCGGTCGTGATTTGGGGTGGCCGCTCGCTTCAGACGCACCACAACCCAGACGAGGTTGCCAGCGTTCATCGAATCCCTCTTGCGGAGTTTGTTCGCAGCGATGCGCCGATGCTCAGCGAGACCAACACCAGCGATGCGCCCATTTTGCGGATGCCAGTAGGGGATGACCATATCGCGGCACCCACGGCGGCTATCCTGTATCAGTTTCGGGAGGTCTGCCTATGTAATCGCTCAACTCGAGTAGCACACTTCGAGCAACCGGAATTTGCCTGGCGCTAAGTTGACCACCTAGGGATGCCGGCTCACAATTCGTCCGCCTCTAGGGGCGAGATTTTCTTCACTACATACAGGAAAGACATCATGGCGATTGAAACCGGCACAAAACTACCCGACGCAACCCTGCACACCATGCAGGATGGGAAACCAACTCCCGTCACAACCAATGATCTTTTCGCGGGTAAAAAAGTTGCCATGTTCGCGGTTCCCGGCGCATTCACACCGACTTGTTCCATGGCGCACCTGCCTGGCTATGTGGTGCATGCGGATGCTCTGAAAGCGAAGGGCGTCGACAGCATAGTATGCTTGTCTGTGAACGACGCCTTCGTCATGGATGCGTGGGGGAAAAGCGCTAACGCGGAAGAGTTAGTAATGGTTGGCGACGGCAACGGTGAATTTACCGAAGCGCTAGGTCTGCAAATGGACGGCTCCGGTTTTGGTTTGGGCACGCGATCCCAGCGCTACGCGATGATTGTCGACGATGGCACGGTAACCCATCTGGCCGTGGAAGCTCCGGGTAAGCTAGAGGTCAGCGCCGCCGAGGCCATTCTAGAAGCTCTTTAGGCACCAAACCTTGACGCCTTTTATCCGGCAGAGGGTTGCGCCGCTTCAAGGGCAGCTCGTGCTGCCCCTACGGGCCGAATGAGGCATTCTTGAGCCGCGGTAGCCACCATTTCTCCAGCCCGATTGAAAAAGTGTCCTCGCACGAACCCGCGCGCACCGCTGGCATTAGGGGACTCCTTGGCGAAGAGCAGCCATTCGTCCGCGCGAAAGGGGCGATGAAACCACATGGTATGGTCTAGACTTGCGCCCTGAACTGTGCGTTCACCATTTGCATCCGCCTTCAGTGGGCCATGGGGCAGCATGGAAGTGGACATAAAGTCTAGGTCAGACATGTAGGCCAGTAGCGCTAGATGTATCTCGGGGTTATCGGGCAGCGTGTTCCTGGCCTTTAGCCATGTATGTTTATAAGGCGGGTGCTCTTTGCGATTCATCATGGTGATGCGCTCTACCGCACGAGAATCAATGGCGTCAAAGCGAAAGGTAAAGCGGGCCATCTCCGGCCGGTTTTTTGCTAGCTCCGTATAAGTTTCCAAATCACCGCGCAAGGACTCAGGCGGCGGCACGTCGGGCATGGGAACTGTGTGATTAAGTCCATCCTCGGGTTTTTGCCACGAGCACGCCAAGGTAAAAATTATGTTCCCGTTCTGAATGGCAGTGACACGCCTCGTACTAAAACTGCGCCCGTCCCTAATACGATCGACCTCATACAGGATCGGTCGAGTCCAGTCGCCAGCGCGCAAAAAATAGCTGTGCAGCGAATGTAACAGCTGGTCACTGTCCACGGTGCGAAATGCCGACGCTAGGGCCTGGGCCAGCACCTGGCCACCAAAAACGTGTACGGGATTGTGGTTTTGGCCGCGGAATAAGTTCTCGTCGATGGGTTCAACATCTAGTAGGTCAATGATCTCTTGCAGAACTTTGCTCATTATGCGTTGGGCTGTTGGGGAAAGGATGGCGAGGATAAACCAAATCGACACGAAGGTTGACGGTCCAGCCTCTGGGGCGTTCGAACTTTCTGTTTGACCGTTCGCAAATCTGCGATACTCGCACTACGTCAAATCACCCGGGAGCGGTCATGAGCATAGAAGTAAAACAGATTCCTTGTTTGGACGATAACTATGGATTTCTTGTGCATGACGTCGAAAGCGGTGCCACCGCCAGTATCGACACACCAGAGGCTGAAGCGATCAACTCAGCCCTTGCCGAGCAAGGTTGGACGTTGACACATATATTAAATACCCATCACCACTTTGATCATGCCGGAGGGAATGAGGTTCTTAAGGCGCAATGGAGCTGTCAGGTTATCGGCGCGGCGAATGACGCCCACCGGATACCTGGAATCGACCTGCAGGTTGTCGAGGGTGATGTGGTTGAGCTTGGTGCGACCCTGGTGCGGGTTCTTGAAGTACCCGGACATACCCTGGGTCATATTGCCTATTACTTTGAACAGGATCAGGCAGCCTTTGTGGGTGATACGCTGTTTGCGCTGGGGTGTGGACGCATGTTTGAGGGAACCGCTGACCAGATGTGGCATAGCCTTGAAAAGCTGATGAACCTACCCGACGAGACAATAGTCTACTGTGCTCACGAGTATACCCAAGCCAATGCAGCGTTTGCTGTGACGGTAGAGCCAGACAACGAGGCACTACGGGCGAGAGCAGAAGAAATTGCACGCTTGCGCGATCAGGGTTTGTCAACGGTGCCGACCAGCATTGGTTTAGAAAAACAAACCAACCCATTCGTCCGCCCAATGAGCAGAAACTTACAGAAAACCATCGATTTAGTCGATGCAGATCCGGTCGCGATATTTGCCGAGACGCGTAAACGCAAAGATCACTTTTGAGCGACGGTAACGTCCCTTACGCTGCCGATACCGAGGCGCGTCGGGGATTACTTTATGCCTTAGCTGCCTATGGTATTTGGGGTGTGGCGCCAATTTACTTTGTTTGGGTAGGTTTTGCCGCTCCGCTGGAAATACTGATGCACCGTGTACTATGGTCCATTCCGCTGCTGTTATTACTCATAACCGCGTCGGGTCAGTGGGCGGCTGCGCGAGGTTTGTCTCGCAGAGATCTCCTGTTCCTCCTTGCTACTGCCTTATGTTTAAGC
>JAYYHB010000133.1:0-18881 GCA_036157095.1 Pseudomonadota bacterium | reverse complement strand
TGTTCGTGTGAGTATAGGGTTAGAAGCCTACTCCGGTAAGCCTTCCGTTTGCACTCGATCGCACGCGTTATTCCTTAGTTTGTAGCTGCTGAGCTAGGCAAAGATCAGCTGATGGATATAGCGGCCGGGAGCTAAGGTAAACAGGCCAGCGACTAAAATGCCGCCAATATAAACCCCAATCATCGCGAACTTATGGCCTGTAACGTCGTGCCTTTTGGCTGCGAAATAGGCCTTTGGCACGGATACAATCACTAATATCGAAAGCAAATGAATCCACCCAAAGTGGCCGAGGAACTGCGGTCCGACCGCTGCGGGTATAAACATACTGGTGAGGGCGGTTATGAGCATTAGCGTCATGTAGATTTTACCCAGCAGGCGGTGAGGCTTCGTCCCTTTTGCCCAGAACATGAGGTAGATTCCTAGCATGGCCGCTGGAGCGACGGTAGCAAGATGCAATTTCACGATGGAAGTAAGCAAGGCAAGACCTCGACTTGTCTGATTCGAAAGGGTGGGGAACATAGCTTAGCCTTTCGCCGTTTGACAACGCGCCTAACTTCACTGGGCTTTGCATTTTTTTTGTGGCAATTGTTAAGCTGTTAAAGCACCAAATAACGGGGAGAAGACGTATGGGTTCGAATATAGACACGGGTACCGAGGACTTACTTGCAAACTTACAGGAAGGCGTTTTAACGATAACGCTCAATCGTCCCGAAGCACGCAATGCCATGAGCGGTGCGATGACCACAGCGCTTGCGCAACAACTAGCGAATGCCGAACTCAATACCCAGGTGCGCTGCGTCGTGCTTACGGGTTCAGGCAAGGGATTTTGCGCAGGTGGCGACGTTAAGGGCATGGCCGCTAGTGGTGACGGCACTGTAGGTGACAACACGATAGATGCTGCCATTCATCGTCAGCGAGTGAATCAGCGCGCCACTGCTGGCAAGCTCTACAGCATGCCCAAACCAACCATCGCGGCGTTGCCAGGCGCAGCAGCAGGTGCGGGCTTGTCCTTAGCGCTTGCCTGCGACATGCGGATTATGGCTAGCAATGCGATTATGACCACGGCTTTCGCGCGCGTTGGCTTCTCCGGAGACTACGGTGGCACTTTCTTTATGTCGCAACTGATTGGCACGGCGAAGGCTAGGCAGCTCTACTTCATGTCTGAGCGGGTAAGTGCTGAGGAGGCGCTGGATCTGGGTCTGACAAATTGGATTTGCGAACCCGATGAGTTGGCTGCGAAAACCCAAGAAATTGCGGCGCAGCTGGCAGTAGGTCCTGCAGTCGCCTATCGCTACATGAAGGAAAACTTCGCACGGGCGATGTCCTCGGGCGACGTTGACGATTGCCTTGATCTAGAGGCCACGCATCATGTGCACTGCGGTCAGACCGAAGATCATCGCAACGCAACCAAAGCCTTCGTAGAGAAGCGCGAGCCTACGTTTATTGGCCGCTGATATCGGCTTTCCTGGGGGCGGCATCCTGGGCCGCCTCTGGGACTTCTGTGGGTCGTTGGCTGAGTAAAAAACGAAGAAATCCTTTTGCTCGGGCGGGCTGGGAACCATTTTTGAGAAGTACCGCACCCTGATAGATGGGGTCATGGAAGTTGCCATTCACCACCGAGAACTGATCTTTCGGCACTCCTTGTTCTAGCATCTGAGAAAGCGCGACGAATCCTGCGTCGGCATTGCCTGTCTTGACCATGGCGAAGACTTGACCAACGTTTTCCGTGGTGACGACGGTCAGATCATTGGACGGCTGCCACTTCAAATGCCCCAGGGTTTGCTCCGCAGCTAATCCATAGGGCGCGAGTTGAGGATTTGCCATGGCAAGCCGCTCAATCTGCTTGAGTTGTCGCTCCATGGATAGGTTTGATCGCTGTTTGGGACGCCATAACACCAGCCTACCTCTGGTGTAGGGCTGGCTTGGACCCACTGCTACGCCATTTTGCGCAAGTTTTTGCGGCCGCTCGACGTCCGCGGCAAGAAACAGATCGAAAGGTGCACCTGCAAGGATTTGAGCATACAGCTTTCCGGTCGAGCCGACGCTCACAGATATCTTTTCCTTGTCACCAGTTTCCTCTTGGTACCGAACCACGATGGCCTGCAGCGTCTTTGCAAAATTGCTTGCAACGGCGATGCGCAGAGAGGCCTCGGCTGACGAGCTGCCTGCATACATAATAGATAGGCCAAAGAGAATTAAACGGATGATCATGGTTGGTTTGAGTAGTCTCGTCATAGTTGACTGATCGGTTATCATGTCCCAATAGTGAGGCAGAGGGGAATCCAATCCCTGATTCGATTTTTCGCATAAGATCTTTTAGGCGGAAAAATGTGGGCTTGTTATTGAATGGTTTGACATATCCTCTCCTAAAGCTACGCCTTATCCGATAGGTTTAGGTAAAACGACGTAAGGATTGACGACAAATGACGGATCAGCGCGGTAATCAAACAGCGACCGAAAAAGTTGAACCCACAGCGCGATCTATGCGAACCGTCGCCATGACAGCCTTGGGCGGCACTAGTATCGAGTGGTATGACTTTTTTATTTACGGTACTGCAGCTGCACTGGTATTTCCGACACTTTTTTTTGCTGAAGATATGCCTCGTTATGTGAGTCTGATCGCCTCATTCAGTACCTTTGCGGTGGGTTTCTTGGCGCGGCCAGTAGGCGGGGTGGTATTTGGTCATTTTGGTGATCGAGTCGGCCGTAAGGCGGCACTCGTTACTGCTTTAATGATGATGGGAGTTGCAACGACCCTGATCGGACTGCTCCCCAGCTATGAGCAGGTGGGACCTTTGGCTCCGCTGCTGCTGATATTTTTGCGCTTTGTGCAGGGACTAGCTGTGGGGGGACAGTGGGGTGGTGCGATGTTGTTAGTAACAGAAAATGCGCCTTCCGATCAGCGTGGATTTTATGGCGCCTTTGCCCAGGTTGGTGCGCCGGCAGGTCTGGTGCTGGCGAACCTAGCCTTCCTGGCAGTAAGCGGTAACTTATCTGATGAAGCCTTCATGGACTGGGGGTGGCGTGTACCCTTTATCTCCAGCGTGCTACTTATCGGCTTGAGTTTGTACGTACAGTTAAAGCTGGAGGACACCGAGGCCTTTAAGGAGCTTGCGCAAGCCGCTATTCCCGCGAAGACGAAGCCACGTTCCCCGGTGCTACAGGCACTGAAAACCTATCCTCGCGAGATTGGCCTAGCAGCAGGATCCTTCCTCGGCGTGCAGGTCACTTTTTATATCTGCGTTGCATGGATTATCTCTTATGGCAACGATCCTGAGGGGTTGAATATCGCCCGCTCAGATATGCTATCGGCCGTGCTGGTTAGCACCATGTTTGCAATACCGGCAAATTTTATTTTCGGTGCTTGGTCTGATCGTCATGGGCGTCGCGGAATCTATAAGTTGGGCGCGATTTTGACTGGCTTATGGGCATTTGCCATGTTCGCCATGATTGATACCGGAGACTGGTTGCTAATCACCATCGCGCTCTCGGTCGCGCACATATTGGTTTCTATGATGTATGGGCCACAAGCAGCGCTCCTCGCAGAGCTGTTTAGCACGGAAGTGCGATACTCAGGTGCATCCCTCGGCTATCAGTTAGGAGCGATATTAGGCGGCGGTTTTGCGCCAATTATTGCTACAAGCTTGCTCGTCTTTGCAGGAAGTTCGATGTGGGTCGCAGGATATATCGCGTTAGCCAATGCGCTAACCTGGGTCTCAATCAACGCGCTGAAAGAAAACCATGTCAAAGACTTGGACTCGGTAGCATGACGCAGGGAAGCCACGACTACGGTCATATTTAAATTTGCATCAGTTAGGGCTATTGGAATTCTAAAAAGCCCTGACTGATGGCCTCTTGTCCTGCCGCATTCAGCACTCGAAAACCAATACAGCCGTCTGCGGGTTTGCCGATCTGTAGCGTAATGTCGCTGGGCAACATTACCATAGCGGCGAAGCGACCACCGAGCCGTGTTACGCGATTAGGCTCTTCACCCAAACAGTTATTAACCAGCGCACTGACCGCCAGCGCCAGTGTCGCAGTGCCGTGCAAAATGATGTCGGGCAAGCCGGCAGCCAAGGCAAAGGCTTTGTCCGTATGAATCGGGTTCCAGATATGCGCGCACTCGCTATAGGTGTGAGCTAGGCCGCCATCCACTGGGATCGTCTCTGTGCTTGCCAGTTCGAAGCCTGCGGCCTGCTTTGGTAAGGCAGGTATTGCCATGGGCGCGGACCCGCCATCCCGGGTGATCTCAACCCCTCGATAGATGCTAGTTTGATAGGTTTGGCTGACCAATTCACCTTGTTCATCCCAGGTATCTAGACGCATAACCGATGCGGCCCCGGGCCGTATGCCCTGAACATCGACAACTGTTGCCTGAGTGCGCAGTATCTCTGCCCCTCGAATCGGTCTGAAGATGTGTAGATCGTGGGTGGCGTGAACGCCCATGGCGGATTCGGCATCAGTCAGACCGCCCGCGTTAGCGAGTTCTCGCGTGGCGAGTATGGAGGGCCACTCAAGGCAGACGGGGAAGACCGGATGCCCAAAAATCGGTCTGGTAGTGTTCATATAGTAAGGATTCAAGTCGCTGAGACTTGCGGCATAGGCCATCAGCCAGCGGGCATCGACCTGATGCTCAAATGTTTGGGTTTGGGTGCCAATGGTTTGAGTGCTCAGTGGCATGATTGCTTCCAGTTTTAGCGTCAGGGTTATTGTACCCTGACGACTGAAGCGCAAGTGGCTTTTGCAGCGCCATATTTCCTTGGTTATGGTTTAGCGTTCATTTGAGGGTAATTGGGATTATTCGATGCGCGTAAGACAAATGGCCGCACCTCTTGGGGCGATAGTTGAAGAGTTGGATGTGCGCACCGTTGATGCGAGCGTCGCGAATGAGCTGAAGAGACTTTTTTGCCAGCACCACGTGCTGGTTTTCCCTCAGCAACAGTTAACCCCCGATGATCAGATTTTGTTTGCAGAACATTGGGGTGAGCTCATTCCGTTTCCCTACGGGAGTTTGCCTGGTTACCCAGATATTATTGAGCTGCGAAATCGCGGTAAGGCCCGTGATGTGAATCAGCATTGGCACTCGGATATGACCTACGATCCAACACCTCCCAAACTCACCATGCTCTATGCGCTAGAAGCACCAGCAATCGGCGGCGAAACGGCCTTCGCAAACCAGATTTTGGCTTACCAAGAGCTTAGTGCGGGTATGAAGAAACTTGTCAACTCACTAGTCGCCAAGCACTCGGCAAAAGATCTTGCCAGACTCTATGGTCAAGACCCCGATCAGGCATCCGAGGCTGAACATCCTGTGGTACGCACCCATGATGAGTCTGGAGAGAAAGCGCTCTACGTATGCCGCGCGTTTACGCGTCAGTTTCAGGATTGGTCACGAGAAGAAAGCAAGGCTCTGCTCGATTATCTTTATGAACACTGCGTTCGTCCGGAGTATCAAGCGCGCCATCAGTGGCAGGCCGGCGACTTGGTCATGTGGGACAATAGATGCTTGCTCCATTATGCCGTGCACGATCACGGTGATGATCCTCGTGTGATCCATCGCTTGCAAGTTCGAGGAGTATCGCCGGTGTGAATATCAATTATGGTGAAGCTCTCAGTCGTCACTTAGAAACAGTGATTCCCGACGAGAGGGCCTATTCAAGGATTTGGCTGCGCGAGGTAGCCCCACTGGCCTCACGACAGGCTCAGGCGGTGCAGGGAGGCTTACTGGCAGATCGGCTGGCCTGGGTATTCGTTGCAGGCTATCAGTGTGCGCTGCGGCACACTTTTCCCGAATTACCTGCGGACAGTATGGCGGCGTTCGCGGTGTCTGAAGACCGCAAGGGTGAGCCTCCATTGCCCGGTGTCACCGCTACAGTGTTCAAAAGTGAAACTAAAGTCAGCGGATACAAAACGTGGGTGGCTTGCTGTGCAACTTTGTCGCACCTCGTTATTAAGTCTGATCGTGGAGATAAGGCCAACTACTATTGTCTCGAACGCAACAGTCACGGCCTGACGCTCACGCCGAAGTACGGATCGTTCCTTGCAGAAATGAGTCAAGGGGTTGCACAACTGAAAGAGGTCACGGTCGGATCACCCTTAGAAGCCAGTCAGGTCAGCCACTTTGGTCTTCGAGAGACGCTCTATATCTACATAGCGTTCTGCGCTTGGGCGGGAAAATTTTTGGAGTCTGACGAACATTGCGAGGCATTAATCAGGAGACTCGCAGGCCTCACTGAACGCCTGCCATTAGACCAAGCGGCCCTTGCTGAACTTAAGGCTGTCGACCAAGCGGTCCAAGAATTACGAGGATCTGTTCCCGACACGGCGGCTCTCAATTTTGAGCAGGATCAGCGCCTTATCGCCATGTATTCGCCCGGCATTCAAAAACGCGAGCTCGGCTAGCGATCACGAAACCACCGAGCCACCATCGCAGGTGATGACGTCGCCGACGGTAAAGCCGCTGGCACGAGAGCTCAAGAATATTGCCAAACCTGCGATGTCCTCGGGGGTGCCTACGCGCCCGCGCGGGTTATTTCTGCCCACTGCATCCCAATCTGTGTTCTCCGTGTCGCCGCCAGCGCCAACACCGGTACTTAGCATGTAGGTTGGGAAGGGTCCTGGCGCAATACCATTAACGATAATGTTGCGTTTAATTAGATGTGCAGCGAGTACTCTGGTCAGGTGATGTACGGCCGCTTTTGAAGGACCATAAGAGAAATTATCGAAGACTGGTGTTTTGATGCCGTCAATGGAACCCACGTTAATGACGTGGGAAGGCGTCTGTTGATCAGCGTTCTTCTCGAGCATTGGCAGCAGCTTTTGGGTGAGAAAAAATACTCCCTTCACATTGGTGTCCATAACTTTGTCCCAGCCTACCTCCGGGAATTCCTCCAATGGTGCTCCCCAGGCGACGCCGGCGTTATTCACCAAGATATCGACGTGAGCTTCTCTGCTCGATAGCTCGCTCACGAAGCCTTCGATGCCCTCAATGGTAGCCATATCGGCTGGGATGGAAATGCATTCGCCGCCCCACGCTTCAGCTAACCGCTCAGCTGACGCGTTGCAAATCTCAGCCTTTCGCGAAGTAATATATACCTTCGCACCATTCGCTAAATATCCGGCGGCAATCATTTCGCCGATACCCCTGGAACCACCGGTGACCACGACGACTTTGCCTTCGACTGAGAATAGATTTTTCATTTAAAGGATCCCT
Organism: Pseudomonadota bacterium; assembly: GCA_036157095.1. Taxonomy (GTDB): domain Bacteria; phylum Pseudomonadota; class Gammaproteobacteria; order Pseudomonadales; family Azotimanducaceae; genus UBA4421. Next base: position 11,668 of record JAYYHB010000133.1, on the reverse strand, counting down.
GATTGTCTGCTTTTGAATGCGAAACCGCTGGTTTAAGACTGAGGTGTCTCAGGTTGGCTCACCAATCATTTTGATCATTTCGTCACGGTTAACGCTGCGCTGAATGCGTGCAGCGGCATTCTTTTTGCGACCACGCAGCATGTAGCGGAATACGGTATTTCTGATGCGTTTGTCTTTTAAAAACCCGCCAGGCTTTTCGACCAAGTTCACTGTGCGCATGATGCCTCGGTGAACGTGCAGCTGATGTTTGGCTGCGGCAACGAGGGCATCACCAAAGGCGAGGCCAAACCACTGTTTGATGGATTTGGCCTTGTCCAAACTGCGCCCGTCTCGAAGAGCGGCAGCTTTCTTGATGCCATTTTTATCTTCGTTGAGGCTGGCATTAAAGATCGGTCGAATCTCTTCCTCGGTTTTAGCCTTAAACGCAACGGCCCGCTGCCAAGGGTCCGATTCGCTACTCAGCACCTCACTAAGCAGATGTGCGTGCAGTGTGCCAGTGCTGCAGCCTCTCCCGTAAAGCGGGTTCGTTCGCGCTGCAGCATCACCTACGGCAAAGTAGTTCAGCAACTTAGGGCTGGTGTCATTAGGGATATAGTCCCGCCATACCGCGTGAATTTGACCAATTCCAAAGGGTGACGTGGTAGGGGTTGCAGCCTCGGGCGATATCCAAGGCACGAGGCCGGGGATGTTCATGCAGATCTGGTCGAACTTGTCGCCATTCTTGACAGCCTCCCGTAGCTCAGGCTCCTCGTTTGGCAGACAAACGATAATGGCAAAGTGGCCGTTGTCTCCTGGGAAGACACCATACTTCAAATAGCCTAGATCGCCGGCGGAAGGATTTTCACTGTCTCTCTTGGGCTCGCTCACGCCCTCATTTAAGGCATAGTGTCGTGTGTAATAAACAATCTCAGCATCATCGCGCTGTTCTACAATATCGGCGCCCTTCGCTTGTAGCCAACCAAAGAACTTATCCGCCCGACCCGACGCGTTAACGATGATGTCCGCGCTGTGAACGCTCTTAGAGTTTCGGTTGTGTCGATCGGTAAGCTCTATACCGGTAACGTTAATTACAGATCCGCCATGCTCCGACTGGGTCTCTTCAACGATCACATCGGTGACGTAGGTTTGGTTTTGAATAGTTAGATTGGGTTCGCGTTCGACGTAATGACGCAAGACCGTCTCAATCGTCGCGCGCCGACACAGCAACATCCAAAGTTTTTCGTCACCTGGCTCCGGCTGGTACTGGTCGGCCAGGTGATCGGGAACCATATCTTCAAAAGTCAGTTTGCGGGCACCGGCGGCGAGCAATTCTTCGAGTAAGTCGGGGTAGTTTTCGCCGAGCACACTGCACATTAATCCAAGGAATGCGTGAGGGTGTCGAAACTGGGCTGCTCCCCGCCTCTGCCAAGAGAAGAAAGCGTCTTCAGCATTTCCTCGGGGTGGCGGGACGTCTCGCTCAAACAGTGTCACATTGAAGCCCTTGCGCGCCAAGGATAGACCGGTAAAAAGGCCGCAGATTCCTGCTCCAACCACAGCGATGGATTGATTCATGATGTCGCTCTCTAAGTCCTAATTAAAACGTTATCAAAGCCTGTGGCGTTGGGGAAATAGTAGGTGCACTTGTGGTGAGGGATTTCTGTTATAAAAACGCTCTGGCAACGATTGAGAAGAGCGAGGGAGAGGGATGTTAGAAGCGGTACAACTGGGTAACAGCGGATTACGCGTGTCTGAACTTTGTCTTGGTACCATGAACTTTGGTATCCCCGGTCGTGGGCACCAAGGTGACTGGACGCTGACGCTGGAAGAGGCAAGACCCATTTTCAAAGCGGCCATAGATCATGGCCTTTTCTACTTTGATTGTGCTGATATCTACGGCCTCGGGGCTTCTGAAGAGGTAGTCGGTGCGCTGTTAAAGGAGCTGCTGCCTCGAGACGAGTATGTTCTCGCCACAAAAATTGCCATGCCCATGGGGCGTAATGCCAACCAGGGAGGCCTATCGCGAAAGCACGTTCGAGAGGGCATAGACGCCTGTTTGCGACGCACCGGCCATGATTACATTGACCACTTGGTAATACACCGCCATCCACACGGTATTCCCGGTTCAGTGCATACTCCTATTGAAGAAACGCTCGAAGCCCTTCACGACGCGGTAAAAGAGGGCAAAGTCCTGTATCTAGGTGGTTCCTCGATGTTCGCTTGGCAGTTTGCTGAGCTTCAGCTCACTGCGAAAATGAACAACTGGACGCCGTTCGTGTCGATGCAGAATCATCACAATTTGGTGTATCGCGAGGAAGAGCGCGAAATGAATCCATACTGTGCGAGCACCGGTGTCGCACTAACACCTTGGTCGCCGTTGGCGCGCGGTATTTTGGCAGGTTCCTACCAAGGCGGATTTAGCGGCGGTAGCACCAGTCGGTCGCAAGGTCAGGATCGCAAACGCACGGAGGGTCTCTATCAGGGCGATCATGTGTTCCCGATTGCAGAACGGGTCATAGAAACCGCCAGTAAATATGAGTGTACGCCGGCACAAATCGCGGTCGCTTGGCTAAAGGGTAGGCCCGGGGTGACGTCACCGATTGTTGGTGTATCCAAAGTGAGTCAGCTAGAGGATTTGGTCGCTGCCGCGGCCATTGAACTGGCCACTGAAGATGTGGACTATTTAGAAGAACTATACCAACCGGTGAAGAATTTGTTGTCCATTGGCACCAGCTAAAGACAGGCTCACCAAAGATTGGAGCGTAAACATGCGCATAGAACCGATACAAAAAACCGAAACGACAGTCTTCGGCGCAATTGTGACCGACGTGGACCTGAATCATCTGAGCGATGAGGAGTGGAAAGTCGTCGAGGCCGCGTGGTACGAGCACGCGGTACTGGTATTTACCGGCCAGCATATTGAAGAGGCAGCCCAGGTTGCGCTTGGCGAACGCATTGGTGAATTGGAGCAGTTGGTGACAGATCGCAAGTCTGTCCCTATCAGCAATCGAAAGATTGATGGCAGCGCTGTGGATGCCGAAAGCGATCACTTTAAAATTCTTAAGGGTAACGAAGGTTGGCACACGGATAGCACCTATATGCCGCTATCGGCTCGCGCGTCAATTCTCGCCGCTCAGGTTGTGCCCGAAGAGGGTGGTCAAACCGAATGGGCCGACATGCGCGCTGCCTACGATGCCCTTGATAGCGGGACACGCGAGCAAATTTCCGATCTTGCGGCCTATCACTCTTTGTTTTATAGCCAGTCCAAGGTTGGCCACAATCCCGCCAAGGGAGTCTCCTACGGGTTGAATAACCAGGACATCCCTCTGCGGCCGCTGGTAAAAATGCACCCCGTAACTCAGCGCCCTGCTATATTCATTGGGCGTCACGCTTACGGTATCCCAGGATTATCGGAGTGTGAGTCCGAGGCGCTGCTCGAGCGATTGGTGGAATTCGCTTGTCAGCCGCCACGAGTGTTCTCTCATACTTGGACGCCTGGCGATGTTGTGATGTGGGATAACCGCTGTGTGCTGCATCGCGCTCGACCCTACGATTACGACAAGCCGCGCATCATGCGGCATGTTCGGGTCGCGGGCGACCCCCGAACCGAGGCAGGAATCCGCGTCTAAGGGATGTTAGCTGTGTCTGTCTTCACTGCCGAGTACCACGAGACACAGTAGGGTACGCAAAAGGTGAGAAGCACTTTTAACCAACTACTCGTTGTCATTGCATGCGCAAAAATTGCGTCGCCGTGATTGATGGTCGCCAAAATACATCCCACCACGATGGCGACCTTAAATGCGCGCAAGTGAATGTCGCGGCGAAACAGCGACGGTTCAAACATCGTTTCTGCGATTTTCGAAGGTGATTAACTCAGGGTTGCCAGGGCGAAGAGTCCAGCGACTGAACCTACTACGCCTGCTTGTTGAAAGGTTCTTACCGAAAGCTGGCCGAGGGTTTCTGCAGGATCCGAGCCACCAAGGGTCTGGCGCAAAATCCCGGTTTCAATAAACGTGGCATACAAAATGAAGCCAAAGACCGAACTAACAAGGGCAATTCTGCCGATGCTGTCGAGTGGTAGGACAGCCACCAGAATCAACAGTAAACCCCAGTGAAAGACCCAACCGCCAAAGCTCATCCAGTGGAATTGGCGCTGAGTATTGGTCGCCATATCAAAGTTAAAGCGAAATAGTGACGTGCCCTTGGGCTTCACGCGCGGCGCGCTTGCTCCGGAAAATTTTGCCCCGGTGTAATGCCCCCATTCGTGGAACAGAGCGCCAAGAATGTAGCCGACAAAAATCGCGTCGAGCACGCTTACCGCCAGGGCGAAGCCCAGTCCAGATACCAAGTACCAAGTATCAGCAGCAGCCCATAGCGATAGGGCGGCCAAAGCGATTGCGGCGTCTCGGGCCAACAGTGAGAACAAAGAAGGTTCAGGTTTAGTGGTTTGTTCGCTCACGCGCTCCGCCTCAGGTGGTTCGAATTCATGACTGCAAAGATGGTAGCGGAAGATACCCAGAATGCATACGTTTCAACCTAGTCTGCGGTCAGTTCCAGCACCACGCGACCAATACCCAAGGAGAAATCGCCAGCAAAGCAGCCAACCGCGAATGGGGTTTTTCCATAAGCGCCCGTGATGACCTGTTGTCCTGGCTGCAGAGAGTGACTAAAGTCGGCGAGCCTCTGGGCCAAAGTAGCCAGCGATTCGTAATGGGGATCCATATGACCTTCGCTGGTAACCCGCTCGATCTCTGTGTTGCGACCCTCGGTTTGCTCGCTTAGCGTTACCTGCATAGCAGAAAGGTCGTCAGTGAGCTGAGCGTCAGTGATTGGTTCGCCGTATACGATGCCCCAGTTCGACAGATTGTCGGCGATACGTAACCCGGCTGCAGAGCCTGGCGGCAGACGCTTTTGATTTATTTCAAACCCGGGAGCAAGGCCAGCCATCGCTGATTTGGCGCTTCTCGGTGTGGCACCGTTACCCAGTTCCTTACCAACAATAAAACACAGTTCGTTCTCAACCCCACCATTGTATAGAGCGCTGCGGGGGAGCCGCGTGCCGCTGCGAAAGATTCTGCTTTTGAGGACAAAGCCCGAAGGCCTGACGCCCACACCCAGGGCGTCTCGTGATTCGCCAGACGTCATGCCGATTTTCCAGCCGCCGAGTTCTTCGCCCTCGTTAAGCCAGCGGTCGAGCAGCTGAAATTGCAGAACCTGGCCCTCGTCGGCGCTGGGTGCCGCATGATTAAACAGCGGTGCTGGGTCGCTATCGGGTTGTAGTTGCAGTTGCCAAAGTGTGTCCAGCAAAGTGGGCATAGGTGGTGCCTTTTAGAGGTTACAGAACGATCGAACCATACTTGCAAAACATATTTGGATAAACGAGTGCAGAGGGGTCTGGCTAGCTCTGATCCTACATCACCCCCTTAACAAGATTGGACAGACAGAGTTTTGCCTTGTCCAGTGTTGGGGTATGTTTAGCTAGTAAAGTATCAGGGGAACATCATGGCCTATGCATCAGCAGATCGGGCGTACTACGACGCCGACAGCCATATCATGGAATTGCCGAACTTTCTGAAGGCCTATGCGGATCCAGCACTCCGGGATGACATTCCCGAAGTCAGTTACTCGGCATCTGTCGTCACCGATGAAGAGGTTGGGGTGATCATGGATCAAGGTGGTCAGCATTCAGAAGAACATGTGGCGGCGCAACTCGCCATGGGCGATGAGCTCATTCAACACTCCAAAGAAATTCAGGCCCTTGGTGCGTTCAACGGCCAAGACCGCTCTGCCGCTATGGATTTGCTTGGGTTCAAAAAGCAGCTGGTGTTTGCGACTCACTCGGTAGCCTTCCCCTTCCATCCCAGCAGCAAAAAGGACCCGGTGCTACGTTACGGCGCAACTCGCGCACATAATCGACATATGCTGGATTTTTGCTCTGCCGATAGTCGACTGATGGGTGTCGGCGTCGTGCCGCTGGATGATCCAGCCCACGCAATTGAGGAGGTGGACTGGGCGATTAAAGAAGGTTTGCATGCTATCTGGATTCCCCATCGGGCACCGATTGACCGTTCGCCGGGCCATGTCGAGCTTGAGGGTTTTTGGGCGCGTCTGGCGGAAGCCCAGGTGCCCTTCGTACTGCACGTCGGCGGAGCACCACTCCAGGTGTCTAAAAGCTGGGGCAACAACGGACGAGCACCGGTAAAAGACTGGCTGGGCGGTGGCGAGAATGTACGCACAAAGGATGCAGCCGTACTCCACCAAACACCGGAAATGTTCTTGAGCGTACTACTGCTCGATGGGGTGTTTGAGCGCCACCCCGGCTTACGTGGAGCAGCCGTCGAGCTAGGCGCTGGATGGGTGCCAGAAATGTGCCGGCGGCTAGATTGGGTGACTCGTATCTACGGACGCTCAGACAAGTCCGTGAGGTTTGATCGCACACCTTCACAGCAGTTGATCGAGCAAATGGCCTTCACGCCGTTCTCCCATGAAGATGTCGCCTATCTGATGGATGACTCTCATCCTGATCTGTATCTCTTCTCCAGCGATTATCCGCATTTGGAGGGTACAAAGGACCCCATCGGTCGGTTCGAGAGATTTCTCGAAAACGCCGAGCCCTCCGTTCGTGATGCCTTCTACAGCGAGAACTTTCTGCGTTTATGGCCCAATGCGAGGGTTTAGAAAACTGTGGGTGAAGCAATGAGCGATCAGGCAGCCAACGACAAAGCCGCAAGTCTCAAAATGCTGGTGTTGGCGATATGCGCCATTGCCCTTATGGGCTTGGTGATGACCTTTGTTGTCCGCTGTCCCTGTGAGCGTGTCCCGGGCACCGTGTTATTTGGTACGCAAGTTGAAGCCAGGATATCCGATTGGTCTTTCGCCAACGAGGTGCGCCTATGTCAGATCGAGGTGCAAGGAGTCATTCCTTGGTCGGTCAACCTAAACTGCATGGCAGACGCACAGGGGAGCCTGTATCTCAGCTGCTCTCGTTGCGACGGCAAGTATTGGTCGGGCAGGGCGCTGGTGAATCCTGCCGCACGGATTCGCATTGGCGGCGACCTCTACCCGGTGAACCTGTCGCGGGTAGAAGTGCCGTCACGGCTTGACCACGCCTGGCGCACTCGCGCCGCCAAAACCGGCATGGGCGTAGATCGACAGCGTCCGGATCATTGGTGGTCGTTCGCTGTCACCAGTCGCTAGCTGGGCTCGTGGAACATCGACGTGCGGCCGCCATCGACCACGAGGTCGTGACAAGTCACAAATCGTCCCGCATCGCTTGCTAGATACAGCGCGGCCTCGGCAATGTCCTCGGCCACTCCGGTTTTGAGCAGGGGCACTGACCGCGCCAGACTTTGCTGCAGTTTGTTCATCTTGCGTTCGTTTTCTTCGTCACTGAGTGTGTTGGCGCGCTGGGATCCGCCCCAGAAAATCGGGGTAGCGATAGCCCCGGGCGAGATCGAATTGACGCGTATATTGTGCTCGCCAAGTTCGATGCCAGACATGCGGGTGTAGTGGGTGAGAGCTGCTTTTAGGGCCGAGTAGAGTAAATCCCCCTGTCGATAGCGCAGTCCGGCAATGCTGGAATTGTTGATGATGCAGCCGCCACCGTTGGCCTTCATAGGATCAACGGCGTATTTGGTGCCCAGCATCGCGCTAGAGAGCAGTAGTCTTACGCCATAGTCGATATGTTCTTGAGTGAGTTGGTCTAAGGGTGCGCCAACGGGGCCGCCTGCGTTATTGAATAAAATATCCAGCTTGCCGTGAGTCTGACTGGTATGGCAAATGCAGTCCGCGATCGCTGCCTCTTCCGTAACGTCAGCCTCGCGGTAACTTGCGTTTGGTCCAAGCGAATCGGCCAAGGCTTGGCCTTTCTCCACGGACCGGCCGGTAATCACCACGGTAGCACCTTCTTTGACGAACAGTTCAGCGGTCGCGGCCCCGATGCCGCTAGTGCCGCCAGTAATCATCGCCACCTTTCCCTTCAGTCTGTCAGGCATATTGCTCTCTCCTCAGTTCATATAAAAAGCCGACGCAGAATACCGCAAGTATGGCCCCTCACAAGATTGTCAACGACCAGGCGAATGTTTCTTGTACTCTCGGGAATGTCGGGGCACCCTGGACGAAGATGGTGGGAAGTTAAGAACAACCAGTGCTGCGAGAGAAATGAGCGAAGCCACGATGGCTCAAGGGCGGCAAGTGAGTCTTTGGACAAAGGCCACGTATGGATTTGGGGCTGCAGCCTACGGCATAAAGAACAATGGCTTCGATTACTTTTTCCTGATTTTCTACAGTCAGGTGATGGGGGTGAGTGCCTACTTGGTGAGTTTGGCGCTGCTGATCGCGCTAACATTTGACGCTGTTAGCGATCCGTTAATCGGCTTCTTGTCAGACAACACCCGGTCGCGTTGGGGGAGGCGCCACCCATTTATGTATGCTGCCGCGCTACCTGTTGCCATTGGCTATTTTTTCGTCTGGAACCCGCCAAGCAACCTGAGCGGTGATGAATTGTTTCCCTTTATCGTAGGTATTTCCATCGTCGTGCGCACGCTGATAACCCTTTACGAAATCCCCAGCTCCGCATTGGTGGCAGAAATCACAGACGACTATGACGAGCGCACAAGCATGTTGACCTATCGAAGCTTTTTCGGGTGGACTGGTGGCACGCTCATGGCGACAGCGACGACCATGTTGCTGCTAGTGCCCACAGATGAAATCAGCAATGGCATGTTCAACGTTGAGGGTTTCAATCAAATGGGCCTGTTGGGCGCATCGTTGATGTTCTTGGTAATCGTCTCTTCAGCCCTGGGCACCCATCGCTTCATTCCTCTGCTTAAGGCACCACCTCCGCGCCGAGAGCTTTCCGTAAAAAGAATTTATTAGGAGATTTTCGAAACACTCGCGACCAAATCCTTTGTAGCGCTCTTCCTAGCAGCTATGTGCGGTGCGATAGGCTCAGGTGTTGCCGCGACCCTGAGCTATTACGTCTATACCTTTATTTTTGAATTCTCCTCCCAGCAGATTGGCTACATCTCCATCAGCGTCGTGCTGTCGGCAATCATCGCCTTTGTCGCGGCGCCGTTGATTGGCAAAACCCTCGGTAAAAAGCGTGGTGCCATCGTTGTTGGCTTATTCGCCTTCACCATTGTGCCAGCGCCCGTGATTTTGTGGCTGCTGGGGTTGATGCCAGAAAACGGTAGTCCTGAACTCTTCCCGCTGTATTTGTGCATCATTATCGTCGACGTATCGCTGATCATTACCTATCAGGTAATGAGTGGTGCCATGATTGCTGACTTGGTCGAAGAGGCGGAGCTGCGAACTGAGCGGCGCAGCGAGGGCATATTCTTTGCGTCGGTGACCTTTGTGCGAAAAATCACGCAAGGACTCGGCGCTGCCTTTGCGGGTCTAATTTTAACCGTCAGTCAGTTTCCTGCCGGAGCGACACCGGGAGAAGTGCCGAATGAGGTCTTGAGAGATTTTGCCTTGGTCTACGCCCCGACACTGCTAACGGTGTGGATGTTGATGATTTTCTGCCTGTCCATGTACACGGTGGACCGCGCTCAACACGAAGAGAATTTGAAGGCCCTTGGAAGGGGCTAGTAGCTGCGATCGCCAGCACTTGAAAGAACCAACGACTCCAGACAATCTGGAGGAAACCGTACGGTGGAGGAACGGGAATGGAGACGATGATTAAACCGATCAACGCGGTCGCGCTATTACTTAGCCTGATAGCGACCAGTGGGTCCGCGCTGGAAGAAGGAAACCGGGTTGAGAATTTTCGCTTGATGGATCACCAAGGCGCGTCACATGAGCTGCATTATTTCGCAGACGCCCCGGCTATCGTGTTGATGACCCACAGCACCAGCTGCAGCACCATGCCGCAGAACCTACAAAGACTGACATCTCTGCAAACCCAATTTTCGCCTACAGGCGCTGAATTCATGCTGATCAATTCTGATTTGCGCGATCGCAGGACAACTGTGGCTGCTAGCGTGGCTGATGTCGACTTCCCCATACTTATGGATCCCACTCAAATCATCGGCGAGAGCTTAGGGGCGGACACCGCGGGGGAGACCTTGGTCGTAAACCCCAGAGACTGGACGCTGGCTTATCGTGGCGATGTTACGGGTGCGGCTCAAGCAGTTGCTCAGTTAGTCGTGGGGGACGAAGTTAGCGTCGACTCGCAACCAATTACGAGTGCAGACTGTACCGTAGATTTTCCAGAGCTTGCGCGCCGCGCGGAGCATAAGAATATTTCTTATGCAAAAACGATTGCTCCCATGCTGATCGACAATTGCGTTAGCTGTCACCGCGAAGGCGGTATCGGACCTTGGGCAATGACCGACTACAACATGGTGCGCGGTTTTAGCCTGATGATTCGCGAGGTGGTACGTACTCAACGTATGCCACCTTGGCATGCTGACCCTCATGTGGGTCAGTTCTCGAACGACCGTTCGTTATCGGATGATGAAATCCGTGCCCTAGTGCACTGGGTAGAGGCGGGCGCACCGCGGGGCGAAGGCGCAGACCTGCTGGCAGAAAATTCTCGTAGCTGGCCGATTTGGGCCATGGGCCAACCTGATGTGATCATCGACATACCGCCAGAGGATGTTCCCGCTAGCGGCGTGGTTGATTACAAATACAAGATGGTCACCAACCCGCTCGACAAAGACGTCTGGGTGAAGGCGGCGGAAATTATTCCCGGAGACCGACGTGTTCTGCACCATGTGATCACGAGCTTTGGCGAGCTGGAGACTGAAGGACGACGCGCAGGTCGCCTCAAGCGCGGTACCGGTGGTGGCTTGGGTGGATATGTGCCGGGTGCTGAGGGTAAACCTTTCCCTGACGATACTGGCATTTTTCTACCCGCAGGCTCGACCATTGAATTTCAGATGCACTACACCCCGGTGGGTCTGGCCACCACAGACGCATCGCGCATGGGTCTATACCTGTATGAGGAGCCGCCCGAGCACAAGCTGGAAAGTATGGTCCTGCTAAATCCACGTATATTGATTCCTGCGGGTGCACCCAATCACTCTGAAGTAATGGTAAGAACCTTTGACCAAGACGTATTGGTTTATAGCTTGTTGCCCCACGCCCACTATCGAGGCAAGGCTTCAGAATTTATCGTTCATTTGCCAGATGGCACTCAGGAGACGCTACTATCTGTGCCGCGATATGATTTTAACTGGCAAACAAACTACGACTTAAAAGAACCCCGGTTTCTACCGGTAGGTACGAAGATGGTCCACCGCACTTGGTGGGATAATTCCGCACGAAACCCGGCTAATCCTGATGCGACAAGAGATGTACCCTGGGGCCGGCAATCCTGGGATGAAATGCTTTTCGGATCTGTTCGATATCGTGTGGTTGAAGCTGATGCCTCGAGTGGCATGGCGGGCCGGTAAGACTAGCCTTGCATTAAAGCAATAGATAAAACAAAAGAAATAAAATAACCGGCTTAGAGCCGGGGTTTTTGCCGGTGTTTTCCAGGGCAGTAACTGACTAGAGCGGCTACCGTCCTACTACTCCTCTGCTACCCCCTGATTGAGCAGCTGAGCAAAGGGGTCTTCATCGGCTTGTCGATGCCATTGGTACTCGGTGTAGTTGACTACCTGTGTAGCCAGCTCGGCGCCAAATAGGCGCTCGATAACTGCAAGCGCCATATCGGTGCCAGCGGAAACACCCGATGACGTGA
>JAYYHB010000132.1:0-8749 GCA_036157095.1 Pseudomonadota bacterium | reverse complement strand
AGGCGCCAGCGATGTTCTGCGACTCAACATTGGACGCGGCATATTAGAGCTGGGCAAGGGCCGGATTTAGCATGATCAAACTCCGGACTTTGTCACCTTTTAAATTCCGTAAATGAACCGTTTGATTTGTTGCCGTAACCTTTGCCACTGTCCAAACCGTTAGCCTAACTTTTACCTAAACAACGACCTAAACTAAGCCCTTAACTGCCACCTTAACGACTAATATGAACACCACCCTAGCGACTGCCAGAGCGAGATTTGCGATGAAAAACCATAAGACTTACCTCACAACCTCAACACTTTTGCTTGCCTTTGGCCTTTCGGGCTGCACCTACGTCTCACTGACCGAGGCTGGTGCCCAGGTAGCGCAAAGTAACGCCCAGGCCATGACCAATTGCACCTTAGTCGGTGATGTATCGAGCCAAACCAAGGATACGGTTATTCTTGATCGCAACACGGGCAAGGTGAAAGAAGAGCTGATCGTCCTAGCGCGCAATCGAGCAGCGGACCTGGGTGCGACTGACCTAGTCGAAACTGGCGTCGAAGGCGGCTCAGCAACCTTTAAGGCCTATCGCTGCGATTAGTCGGTCTCTCCCATGAGATCGCTTTTTTGCCCGAACCGCTCGCGGTTTTCCTCGCGACTGGCCGCAGATTTTTTGATCAGAGCGTAAACCGAGCCGACACCACCGCGATTACGTTGGGCGGAAGAGTAGGCCAGAACCAGCGGGTGCTGGGCTAGCCAATGTGCCACGTAGCTTTTGAGCTTGGCGGGGGTCGCGCTACGCAGCCCCTTACCGTGACTGATCAGCACACAGCGCCAGTTGTTGGTGTGGGCTTGGTTAATCAGCTGGTAGACATCACTGCGGGCCTCTTTCACCGTGCGCTGATGCAGATCCAGTTCTCGCGCGATGTCGTAGCCGCCCTTGCGCAGTTTGTCGAATACCGCCAGCTGGATACCGTCCTGACGCCACTCCAGCACTTCCAGCGGGTCACGGGCTTTCACTTCGCCAAGGGTCAGAAAGTTAGAAGCGTCTTCTTCGCTTTGAAATTCTTCTGCTGCGCGACGCCGCGCTTCGGCATCGTCGGCACTCAGGCGCTGTGGTGGTGCGAAGGTTTGTTTGCCCTTACTCAGAGGCTGAACATCCTGCATCGCCGAGGCAAAATCATCGTCGCTGCCGTCGGACGACATGCCGCCATCTCGTTGGTTGTTGTCAGGATCGCGCTGCATGTCAGTCTTCCTGATTTTCCTTCTGCCCTGCCTTGAGCTTCTCGCGACGAGTCTCTAGGCAATTTTTCTAGTTTCTGTCCGCTACAATTTCAATACTGGGAAACCGATCCGATCGGGTTCCCGCTGTGGGTCGATTGTCCTGACGATGATAGGTAAAAACCGTGGACAGTTTTACCGTTTCAGACTCGTTGCGACCTGCCGCATGCAGCAGTCGGCAGTGGAATAACAGCACGTCTCCGGCCTGCAGCTCGACTACCTCGGCTTTTTCTATCAGGGCCTGATTCTCGACCAGTTCCGGTCGCAAAAACAAATGTTCATCCAGCCGTTGGGTCGCAAAATCCAGTCTGTGGGTGCCTGGAATGACCCAAAGCGCCCCATTTTGCTTGGTTTCTTGGCCCAATGCGAACCAAGCGGAAATCAGCTCGGGACGCTCATAGGACCAATACCGCACATCTTGATGCCACAGCGTCGCGCTGGAAAATCCAGGATGCTTAGTCATGACGCAATTATGATGACACTGAGAAAGACAGACCGAGCCTGCCAAGAATCGGCCCAATACTTGGGTGACCTTGGGATGGATTGCCAGCGCCTTGAACTCGGCGGAACGAGCGTAGGCCTGCAGCAAACGTCGCGGGGTTTTGCCGCCGGGTGCTGATCGGTCTACCGGTGCACCAGGGTAACCAACATCTGCTTCAAATTCTGCAGGTCCCACCAGGGGCTCAATGGCTGAGCGAATTTGCTCAACCAGGCCGGTTCTGTCCGCCTGGCCAATAACATTGGGCAGCACCACATATCCATGCTCGGCAAATTCAGCCTGCAGCTGGTCGAGCTGATCGTCACTGAGATTGATTGGTTGCGAGGCCATTGCCTTGGATACGTGCAGAAATCAGTGCGCGGTCAGATTTTTTTGCAGCAGCGGATCACCGTTGACAGTGATCTTTAGCTCACCGCTATCTGCCCAGTAGCGTGCCTCAATGTAGTGATGTTCTTCCCATTCCAGTTCGACATTGGTCCACACATATTGTGGCTGTTTGTTCGACGCATCTCGGCGTTTGCGCAGGCAGCCGTCCAGCCAAAGCTCGATTGCTCCATCGTCCGTGAGAATAAGTTGAAAGGTTTTGTGTCTGTGATTAAAAGTCAACGTCTGGGACACATTGGGCTCCTACTGCAAGCGACTCTCTAGGCCCTTAGCATAGCAGTGCGATCTTCGCCGTCGCGGTGAATTTTCTTAACAACTGGTGTTTTTCTACCCTTAGTATGCGTTGCTGATTATTAGGTATAGGAAGGTACATGGCTGAGTTATCCGGAGAGCCTGCGACATTTGCGAAGGTGCTGCAATCCCGGGAGGTCATCGCTCTTGGCTTCGGCGCCATGATCGGCTGGAGCTGGGTGCTGATGACCGGCGTCTGGCTAACCAACGCAGGCACTCTGGGCACCTTGATCGCCTTCGCCGTGGGCGGCTTCGCCGTCGCACTAATCGGCCTAACCTACAGCGAACTAGCGTCTGCCATGCCCAAGGCAGGTGGAGAGCACGTTTATACACAGCGCGCACTCGGCCATCGCTGGTCTTTCGCCTGTACATGGGCGCTGCTATTTTCCTATGTCAACGTGTGTTTGTTTGAGGCCGTGGCGCTACCGAGCGCCGTCGAGTACCTGTTCCCGGACATTCGCATGGGAACGCTTTGGACTTTCGTCGGCAGCGACGTGGACTTGGGCTTTGTGCTTGTTGGATCCAGCGCCGCGGCCCTGGTGACCTGGGTTAATGTCCTGGGTATTCGAACCGCGGCCATTTTGCAGAGCATTGTCACCGTGCTTATCGTGATTTCCGGTGTGCTGCTCATCAGCGGCGCAGCCCTATTCGGTGACTTTGAGAACGCCAAACCGCTGATCGCCACGCCTGCCACGGGCATTCTCTCGGTGCTTATTATGGTGCCCGCGCTCCTGGTGGGTTTTGACGTCATCCCTCAATCTGCGGAAGAAATCGACCTGCCGCCGAATAGAATTGGCAAGCTGCTGGTCATCAGCGTCGGTTGTGCCGTGGCCTGGTATATACTGGTCGCCTTCGCAGTGGGCCTGGGACTGAACGCTGAGCAACAGGCTTCGACCACCATGGCGACCGCCGACGCGGCCCAGTCGCTTTGGCAGCATCCGTTGGCAGGCGCGCTGCTAGTACTGGGCGGTATTGGCGGCATCATGACCAGCTGGAACGCCTTTGTCGTAGGGGGCTCACGAGTGCTCTACGCTCTGGCCAAGTCGAACCATGTGCCCGCTTTTTTTGCACGCCTGCACCCCAAGTACAAAACACCCTACGTGGGGATTGCCGCCATCGGGGTGCTGAGCATGATCGCGCCACTGTTCGGCAAAACTATTTTAGTCTGGTTGATCAACAGCGGCAGCTTCGCCACCACCGTCGCTTTTTTGTTTGTGGCGATCTCGTTTCTCGTGCTGCGCAAAACAGAACCCGACATGCCACGCCCATTTAAAGTCAGTCACCCGCGGTTAGTCGGCTATGGGGCGGTGATTTTATCCCTGGGTTTGCTCAGCGCCTTTTTACCCTGGAGCACCAGCTCTCTGCAGTGGCCCGAAGAATGGCTTACCATCGTGGTGTGGAGCTGTTTGGGTCTGGTACTGCTTGCACGCTACGAGTTCCTGAAGACGCGCAGCTAATCAAACAACCCCATTTGTCCCGCCTCAGTGCCGGACGTTGGGGGGCGGAACAGATCTGTGCGCAGAGGTGCTCGCTCATGATCAAAACCTACCTTGCGTGAGGCGATGGCAAAGCGCTGACTGAGCAGGTCGGCAAACACCCCAGTACCGTGCATGCGTACAGACCACTGCGTTCGGCCCTCGGGTTTTTGGTGATGGGCATCCAATACGTTCATTACTTTGCGCTGACGTTCCGGATAGTGATTTTGCAGCCACTCCTCGAAGAGCGGTCTGACCTCTCTGGGCAAACGCAGCAATATGTAGGCACCCCATCTGGCACCGGCTTGATGCGCAGTGCTAACCAAGGCCTCTAGCTCATGATCGTTAATATAGGGAATCATTGGCGCAAACATCGCCCCTGTGGGCACACCTGCCTTGGACAGATCTCTAATGATACGAAGCCGCGCGCTGGGGCTGGCCGTGCGCGGTTCAAGCTGCTGTTTGAGTGACTTACTGAGCGTGGTGAGACTGACGCTCACATGCACCAGATTGTGTTTTGCCAGCTCTGTCAGAAGATCTAAATCTCGCAATATCAGCACACCCTTGGTGACGATACTGACCGGATGCCGGGTTTGCAGGGCTAGCTCTAAAACAGTTCGTGTGATGCGATGCTCGCGCTCAATCGGCTGATAAGGGTCGGTATTGGTGCCCATGGCGATAGGACTGATCTGATAGCTGGGCCTCGTCAGTTCGCGCAGTAAGTGCTCGCGCACATTGGTTTTGTAAAAAATATGAGTCTCGAAGTCGAGGCCCGGTGAAAGATCAAGATAGGCGTGAGTGGGCCTTGCAAAACAATAGATACAGCCGTGCTCGCAGCCCTTGTAGGGGTTGATCGATTGTTCAAAGGGGATATCCGGCGAACGATTGGTTGTGATCAGCCGCTTGGTGAGATCGGGCTTCACTTGCACCTTGGTGCTGCACGCCTGCCAGTGCTCCAGGATATCTAGGCCGTCACCCCAATCATCGCTTTGGGGCTCAACAACCGCAGCCAAAAACCGGCTGGGTTGATTGGTCACCGCACCTCGTCCCGGGGTCGGCTTGCTGGGTTTGATGGGTAGGTCGGACATGAGTCTCTTCGAATTACTGTATTTATATACAGTAATTGACCAACCGTTTTTTGTCTAGTTCAGCGTCAGCACCATGAACAAATTACTGCGCTCGTAGCGCTCGTCCTGGGCCGCAGGTTGGGCAACGAAGCCTGCATCGCGATATACGGTGAGGGCAGGCGTCAAAATGTCATTAGTCGACAGCACCACCTCGTTGGCACCCTGGTCCCTCGCATAGTCGATGGCGTGGGCCAATAGCCGCTTGCCTAATCCACGACCTTGCAAACTGGGATCAACCGCCATTTTCGCCAGCTCGAATCGTGCCACGTCGCCGCTGACATGAAATGCCTTGGGCACCATGGCTGCGGTACCTACGACCTGCTCGTCTATCAGCAAAAAGAATATCTCACCACCGGGCTCGATGGCGTAGGCCTCCGGATGATCGAGCGCCGCGCGATCTTCGTCTTCGATACGAAAGTAGTGCTCGATCCATTGGTAGTTGAGCCGCGCAAAGTCTTCTGCATAGTCAGGGCTGTATCCTGTGATTCGCACCGCAACTCCTTTGTTTAGCCCCACCCTTAAATCACCCTGAGTAACTCACCCCGTGCTAGTGGGTTGGCGGCACAGCCTCTGCCAGCCAGCGCAAGACCGTTGGGTTTTCTTCCTGGGGGTAGGAATGCGACAGGTTTTCGATCTCGCGATACACCACCTTTGCGCCGGCGGCACTTAATGCTGTGTTGGCCTCTTGAGCCACGCTCACGGGAAACATCCAGTCCAGGGCGCCATGCATCAGGTAGATCGGCAGGCCTTGCGCCCTTGCTGGGTCGACTACCTCCATCAACATGGGATGGAAGGACGCCGAACAGGGTGCCAGGTGAGTAAAGGGGGAGTCCGACTGCAGCCCGCAAACGTAACTAAACGTGCCACCATCGGACATACCGGTAAGCAAAATACGCTCTGGGTCGATACTCCAGTGTTCTTGTGCGTATGCCACGAGACCATGCAAGCGCTGACTGTCCGCTTCGGGATTCATTAGGGACCAGGTTCGCTCTGACGAGGTTGGCGCGATCAAAATACACGGATCCGAGCGCACTGCTCGCAGCCATGACCACAAGAATTGCCGCCCGTGACCGCTACCCCCATGCAGCGCTACCACCAGGGGCAGTGTTTCTCCCTGATAATATTCCGGCACATAGACCGAAAATCCGCCTCGCTGGTCTGAAGCGTTATCTGCATGCATGACGCCCACATTCGGTTGTTCTGGGTCCGCCTCCATCAGCTTGCGCTGAAGCTCTTCATCCTCACGTACGTCGGTTTCAAGATAGAAACGGTTCACTGGCGGCAACATGGCCGCCAGAGGATAGGCAGCGGCATAGGCCTGGGTCGCCAATCCCATGGCGCGGTAGGCGGCCATGGGCGGTTCCGCCTGATCCATTGCCGAGGCGAAGCCGTCAAAGGCGCGAAGCGCAAGGGTCGTCGCCATGTTGGCGTGCAGGGTGAAGGCCTCAAGATGCTCTGGCCACTGGACCTGGGTAAATACCTGCCGGCCCTCTTCTAGGGGATCTCGATAGGGACCTATGGCGCTGACGACTTCTTGCAAGGCTGGCGGATGCATCAACCGGCCCGCCTGATTTAGCGCATCCAGGGCATGGAGCAGCGGCAAAATTAACGCAGTGGTCGCTTCCAACAGCTCATCAGTGTCACTCAAGGCGCTGTCTCTTGATTTTCTCCTAGTTTACAAGGCATTCACGCCGTCACAAGGGCAGCCTGATAGGATCTTGTTGGGCCGGTGATTGTTCGGCAACCGAGATCTTCACAAGCTCTGCACGCCAAGAGACGCATGCTTTTGGGATTTAAGCCCTCTTGGGTATTCCGAACTTTAGTGCAGGCACGCTATGAATCAAATCACCTCCGACGCTGGGACCAACCAAGCCCCTTACTACCTGCCCCTTGCCGACGAGGTCGAGGTATTTCAAGCAGCCTATGCTTCGCGTCTGCCGGTACTGTTGAAAGGGCCAACGGGTTGCGGAAAGACGCGCTTTGTAGAGCACATGAGTTGGCATCTGGACAGCGCGCGGGCAGACGATGAGCGTCCTGAGATACCTTTGTTGACCGTGTCCTGCCACGAAGATCTCACCGCGACGGACATGGTGGGGCGGTATCTGCTCAAGGGTGATGAGACGGTCTGGTCCGACGGGCCTCTGACCCGGGCCGTGCGCACCGGTGCCATTTGTTATCTAGATGAAATTGTCGAGGCACGCAAAGATACAACGGTGCTCATACACTCCCTCACAGACCACAGGCGCATTTTGCCCATCGACAAAACCGGTGAGTTACTCGACGCCCACCCGGATTTTCTGCTGGTGATCTCCTACAACCCGGGCTATCAAAGTGTCCTGAAAGACCTCAAGCCCAGCACCCGGCAGCGGTTCGTCAGTCTGGAGTTTGACTACCCAGATGTTGAGACCGAACTCCGGATCATCCGGCACGAGTCCGGGGTTGAAGAAAGTACCGCCGAGCGGCTGGCGGTGATTGGCGAGCGTGTACGCAACCTCAAACAACATGGCTTCGAGGAGGGAGTAAGCACGCGTTTGTTGATTTACACCGGTGAGCTGATCGCTGCCGGTATTGCGCCGAGGCGGGCAGCCACTGCGTCAATCGTCAGCGCCATTTCCGATGACGCCAGCGTGCAGGAGGCCGTTGCTGACATCGTTGATGTGATCTTGCCCTAGGGCACTGGGTTCAGCGGCAGGAATTCGACCCATGACACTCGAGCAAGAGTCTGAGGCCATCGAGCCCGGCATCGCGCTGGCGGATGTTGAATCGTCCTTGGCACTGTTTGCCGAGGGCATCGCCGGGCGATACTTGCATATTCGTAGCAACCAAGAATTTGCAGCCAACCCTAAGCTGACCCTTGAAGAATCCGGCGGCCAAAACAGTGACACCCTTTTTCTTCCCGAGTCCGTTGCCACAACCCACGCCTCTACCTACCGCGTGCTTGCCATGGAGCAGATCGGGCTGCGCGAGTGCGACACCCTAAGCTTTCGTATGGAGACCGCTGTCGAGCAGATACCCAGCCTGCTGGAGCGCTTTCAGCCCGACCCCAACGCCGGACCAAGGGTTGGGGACTACCGCCTGCTTTTCACCAGTTTTTCTCAGCCCACCCTGGCAGAGGATTTGTTTCTGCTGTTTGAAGAGACCCGAATCCAAGCCCACCTGCAGCGCGCATACCCAGGACTGACCAAGCATCTTCAGGCCTATCATGGGTCCCTGCTGGCGTCGGAGATTCCCGTAGATCTGCTAGAACAGGCCAAGCGATGGCGTATGGGGGAGCCGCTTATGCTATCCGGCACTGAACTGCAGCGAACGCTATACGAAGCGATTGTGGAGCACCGCGAGAGCGCTGCCACGGTTTACGACAGCGTCGCGGCTCTCTGTGTACACTATGAGGGGGTATTGGCCCACTACGAACTTGTAGAAAGCAGCTACCGCGAAACTGATGAATCGCTCGTTGACTGGCTCAACCGAGAGCAGCGCGTCGAGGAATGGGAAGAAGAGCTGAAAGATATTAACGAACAGCTCAGCCAGTCCATGGCCATGGAAATACCCACGGGTCAGGAAGAGGAAGCCGTTTACGGCGACGCAGGCGACGGCAGCCAAAGGCAGATCGATTTAGACATTAAGGAACTGAAGGACGAGCGCGACACGCTCAAGCGTCGCGTCGATATGGAGCGTTCGGCGGTTGCCCACGCCCTTGGCAAGAGCCAAG
>JAYYHB010000131.1:0-5923 GCA_036157095.1 Pseudomonadota bacterium | reverse complement strand
GAGTAGCCATTCAAGAAGAGATAGATCTTCTCAAGGCAGAAATTACTCGCGTGTCTCAAAACACTCGCTTCAACAATCAGAAAGTCCTAGACGGAACATTCATTGATCGAAAGATCCACGTTGGCACGGAGGGCGGCGAATCAATCGGTGTTTCCGTTTCGTCATCAGCAAGTAACGCCTTAGGTGCTTATTCGGTTATTGGCGACCGGATAGAGGCCAACCTAGGCGATGGCAGTGGCGTTCGTGTAAACGACACCGACTCGGCAGATCACATCTTATTAAATGGTCGCGGTGTTTCTAAGACCATCGACGTTGCGCTCGACGACAGTGCAGAAAACGTCGCAGCAAAAATCAACGCGGTTAGTGGCGAGACAGGCGTATCTGCTCAAGCTAAAACTTTCGCTTTGCTTAACAGCGAAAAAGCCGTCGACGAAACTGTTAGTTTGTTTATTAATGGAACACGCACAGGAGATTTCGTATTCAGTAAAACGAATGTCGCCGACGCCGTTACAAAGATTAACAACATCTCGGGTTCTACCGGCGTCATCGCTACTGCTACGGCCGACAGCAAGGTCAGATTGTATGCGGCAGATGGCTCTGACATTCTTATTGAGAACGCGGACCAAACGAGCACATCTATGCGTGTGCAGACCGTCGGCTTTGACGGAGAATCTGTCATGCCCGCTAAGGTTTGGCACAGAGGCCTTGGGCCGTCTGATGCCACAACCGGCGTGACAGCTACTTATGGAGCAAACATAGGTTCACTCGCTGATATCGCAGGTAACAAGATTACTGTAACGGACGGCATATACACTCTGACCGCTGATTATACTGGGGCGACACCGGCTAGCTACGCAGCTGTAGTGACTGCCTTAACAACGGGCACAAATGCGAGCGCCTATGCGAATTTTGCCTTCACTATCTCGGACTACAGTGCTACGGAAGCAGAAGAGATTTTGTTCACGGCGAAGTTCGCTGGTAGACACCAGAGTGCAAACATTCCAACCTTGGCGTACCCCTCAGGAACCCCAACTGGAGCAGAAACGACTGCAGTAGAGGTTACTGCTGGTGTTGCCGAGACTCGAGGCGCGCTTGCAGGCACGTACACTCTTGTTCAAAGGAGCACAGGTGCTACCTATCAGTTTGATCCATCTACCGCTGGTACCTCTGGGAAGTTTACTGCGCAAAACATCGAAGATGCGCTCAACGGTATTAACGGAGTTTCTGGCTTCAAGGTAACGACGACAACTGGCTCTTTGTACGATGCGACTATTACAGCTTCAGCTGATTTCGGAGCATTCGATATCTATAAAGGTACAGACACTCAAGATGCAACGCAGCTGCAAACTTCCGTCGGGCAAGCCCAAGTTACAACAATTACATACGCTAACCTGACAGCAGCCGATACGTTCAAACTTACGAACGACTCTACTGGAGAGGAGTTTTCGTTTACTTTGACTGCTCTGAAGAGCGCTAATGATTTGCAGACGTTGATCCGTAATGCAACTGGGGATAATACCTTTACGGTCTACGATGTTAACGGCTTGGCTGATGTAGATCCGTCCTCCACTACCACTGCTGGTACTGGTTTGTATCAAATCCATGGCGGAAAAGACTTCGGGGCGTTCACTCTTGTTGAAACTACAAGCGGATCAGACGTCGCGACTGGAATCGTGTCACGGACTACTGGCGACAAAAATATCTTTGATGTGGCTTTGGCCGCTGGAGGGAGCTCGAATGATGCCGCTACTGTCCAAGGAACGCTGCAGTTAACCTCTTCTCACCTGTTTTCGGTAACGCAGCAGGACGAAGACTCTACCGCGCCAACGGACCCTGCGGTAGCGACTGGAAGCTTGGTAAACGATAACTACTTCACTACGCAGTCTTCTAAGCTGTCTACAGTGTCGAATGTTTCTTTGCTAACGCAAGCAGGAGCTGATGCAGCACTGGCGGTTATCGATGGTGCTATTGAAAAAATTTCAAGCATGAGATCTTCTCTAGGCGCCATTGAGAATCGGCTAGATCATACGATTGCCAACTTGATGAACGTCTCAGAGCAAACCTCTGCAGCGCGCTCAGCAATTGAGGATGCGGACTTTGCCGCTGAATCCGCCAAACTGTCTAAGGCTCAAGTCTTAAAGCAGGCCGGTGTAGGAATGTTGGCCCAGGCCAACGCTTCATCTCAGCTAGTTCTTCAACTTCTTCAGTAATAGCTTACCCCTTTAGCTATCTACATACTGAAACCAACCAAAACCGCCGGCACAAGCCGGCGGTTTTTTTTGCTTGGGGAAAATTGCCTGCCGGGAGCTACATTTAATGTCGAAAAATCGCGGCGCTAGAGGGGCGACTGCCCGAAAAGCAACTGTAAGGGACCAGAAGAGGAGTCGTAATTCTCACGATTTAGATAACGCTAGAGCGGCGCGGCGCCTCAATTGCTCTCTGATCTCTGCATGCGCAGTCTTATTTATTCGATAGCCCAGATAGACTATTCCAGCGATAACACCCCCTATCATTGCGAAAGGACCATCTACGATACCAAGCCTGAAAATTATGTCCGCCGAAACCTCTCCGGGAACTGACTTTGGTGGTAGCAAGATATAATACTGAAGCGCAAACCCAGCAACGATATGGCCAACCGCGTTCATTGCTTTCGCAAAAAATGCTCGCGCCGAATAAAAAATACCCTCCAGCCGTAAGCCCGTTTTGAGCTCATGTTCATCAGCAATATCGGCAAGTGCCGACATCACACTGATATTCAGCACCGCACCAAAAAAAGAAGCAAAGCTGCCAAAAAAAACGATAAAAACAAGCAACGGCCAAGAGCCGTTTGCTGGGGCAAGCCCCAGGAGGGCCAAGTTAACACTCATCGACCAAAAGACGCTCAACCCGACAGCGCATAACGCGATCGTCCATCGCTTATCGAATCGGTCGTGCAATTTTGCGGCCAAAAAGAAACCTATGTGCACGCCGATGACGTTATTAACTACCAAAAATCCTATCTGATTCGGCGATAGCTCCCAAAAAAACGTCACCATGTAGATTCCCAATGTCTCGTGGGTCCCTATCGTTAAAGAGAGGAAAAACAAACCCAAAAGCAAAAAAAGGTAATTACGGTTTTGTAATACCAACCAAATATCACCATAAAAGGAACGAAGCGAAACTTTATCCTTTCGCAAATTCTCGTTTCGTTTTAGCTTGGCAATTTGATCGTAGGTGCCAAAAGCAGAGGCAAAGATCGCCGCAATTACGATAAGACAGGCGATCAACGCGACCCAAGTATAGGCCGGTCTGTACAGCTGGCCTCCCTGATCGACAAAAATAAAACCGAAAACGATAAACCACGCCACCGCGTGCATAACAATGCCGCCATACAAACCAAACAGACTGTTAAAGGACATCACTCGTGTTCGTTCCAAATAATCTGTGCTCAGCTCAGCGCCCATTGCGAGATGAGGCACAACATAAAAAGTTTGGAAAGTTCTCTGCAAAATCGTGAATAAGCACAACCAAATGAACAAGAGAGAAGCTGAATCAACAACGAATTGGGGCGGATGAAATATTAGGAACACGCAGAGCGCTAAGGGAATCGGAGCGGTAAAGAGAAACGGGTGCCTGCGACCGAAACGCGAGCGAAAATTATCGGAGATTGCTCCGATCAAGGGATCGGTTACAGCGTCTGCAATGATCGCCAAAGCCATAGCCGTCGCTGCTAGTCCGGCGGGCAAGCCCAGAATCTGTTGATAGAAGATCAGTGCCAGCGCATTAAACACCCACATTGAGGCGGCTTCACCGCCGGCTCCAACGCCAAAGTACATTTTTGTTCGCAGTCTTACAGAGTCATCAGCGGCCGAATTTTTAATACCGTCTACCCCTTTAGCTTCGTCATTCGATGATCGACCGGTATCATCCATGTGGCTTTGATCGCTCATTCCACCTCTCCCTGCATCGAGTCTTCATTCGACCATATTTGAAATGGACGCTGGAAAAAACAAAAAATGGCCGAGGAAGACGTCATTTTGAGCGCAAACACCGGCGTTGTTATTCTGTGGAAGGACAGGAGCGAGTCGGTAAATTTGGCAAAATTTTACTTGATAGCTATTTATCAAAGCGATTGACAGGTTTGGCGAGAGCAAATTGTGAAAACAGTTGCAGGACGACAAATAAGCCGTAGTCGGATCTCTCTGCTCTCGTACCTGCAGGTCCCACAGCTGCAGCCTCGCCTTTTATAAAGCGCCTTCCGTCATCAAATTTCGACGGGTTGAACGATGCGCCACCTCCAAAATGCCCAGAGAAACCCCGCCAAGAGAAAAAATTACAAAAGAACTCAGGCGCTCAAGTAAAAAAACCACTTTTTTTCTAAAGCTTCTCTAATCCCTACCGATACAGGACTTGAAAGCGGCAAATTTTTGCCGCTTTCGTTGCCATGCGGCAAGTGATTGCCGGTTTGGCAGCAACTTAATCAGTTGCGAATGCGGTGGGCGCCTTTAGCGGGGTGCCTACGAGAACCTTTAGCGGGGTTCTCGACTAAATGGTTGGGGTCATCAACCGTGTGACGCAGCTATCTAAAACTATTTTAGAGGCTGATGTTATGAGTTTAGTCATTAACACAAATGTTGCATCTTTGAATGCACAAAGGTCTTTAGCGTCCTCCGGGACGGAACTGAAGACAGCGATGGAACGTCTTTCCTCTGGAAAGCAAATCAACAGCGCCGCCGACGACGCTGCGGGTTTCGCGATCGCAGAAAGAATGACGGCCCAGATTCGGGGTCTAAATATGGCAACCAAGAACGCCAATGACGGTCTTTCTATGATTGCCACAGTGGAAAACGCGACGAATGATGTCACAGACATGCTTCATCGTATTCGTGAACTTGCGGTCCAGGCTGCAAACGATACGAATTCCGCCACAGACCGCGGATATTTGCAGAATGAGGTCGATTCCTTGTTGAACGAGATCAACCGAGTGGCTGCACAAACTGTCTACAACGGAGCAGTCGTGTTGGACGGCAGCAGAGATGGGTCCGGAAGCGGAGCCGCACAACAGATTCAGGTTGGTACAGATTCTGGCCAAACTATATCTTTTGATATATCTGCTATTGATACAGACACGCTGTCGTTAACGACATCAATGTTCACGCAATCGACCAGTAGTGCGGCTCCGGTAGCTACCGACGTCACAGGTCAGACGGGAACAATAAGCGTAGCGACCGCTTCCGATGCAGCAGCAACTCTTACTGCGGTAACTGCGGCAATCGAGACAGTTGCTGGTGGCAGAGCGTCTTTAGGTGCCGTAGCAAATCGCTTGGAGTACACAGTTTCTAATCTGATGAACGTCGCGGAATACACAACTGCGGCACGATCTAGAATAGAAGATGCGGACTTTGCAGCTGAAAGCGCGCGACTTGCCAAAGCGCAGGTGCTCCAACAAACCGGCACGGCTATGCTGGCGCAGGCAAACGCGTCGCAACAGCTGGCGCTATCTCTGTTTCGATAACGCAATCTTTGCATGACGCAACTCACTCCAGGCCTTTGAGAAGGGGGGTCCTCTCAAGGGCTTGGATGAGCAAGTTGCCACTGCCAACCAATTTCTTCGCATCTCAACATCTGTTACTAGAGCTTTACTGGGATCCCACTGCCGCTGATGCAGTTTGCCACGGCATGTCGTTGCCGCTTATTTCCTATTAATTCACGGCTTCGCCGATCTTTGGTGGCAAGTTTTTGCCAATCACATCCAAAAAAGGCAGTTTTTTGCCGCTTTTACACTAAAGCTTTGCCTTACTCCCCCGATAAATAGGTTGTACGCGGCAAAAACCTGCCGCTTTCGAAAAAACCGGCAACTGTTGGCCACCAAAAGCCAAACGTCTGCCGAACAACGCTAAATCAGGAGTCAAAGAGCTCCGTAAATGACAGGGGTCTGTTATGA
>JAYYHB010000130.1:0-4036 GCA_036157095.1 Pseudomonadota bacterium | reverse complement strand
CCGGGTGAAATATGAGGCCAAAGCTCTCGTCATCAAATCGCGATAGATCTGCCATATCGCCCTGTTTATAAGCGATGTCTAAACCGTCAAGCAGCGCCACATATTCATCCTTGGCAAGCTGTGCGGGAGAATTTCAAAACTGGTCACCTGCGCTCCTGCCGCAGCGAATAGCGGAACCTGCTCCCCGCCCCCGGACGCAAGCCCCAGTAATTCCTTATCCCTTATATTGCCAAACCATTCAGAAGGCACGGGCTTGGTAGGGGTAAGAATCACCTGCCAGTTTCCGGCCCTCGCTCCGGCAATTTCATCGCGAGACACCGGCTTAACCCAGGGGCTTTCGGCCTGATTTGACTGGTTATCCCACGCCACTTGATTGTGCTTAACGATGTCCATGCGTTTTAACCTGCGTGATTTGGCAGCTGACGAACTTGCTGAAAGAAAATGATCAGTGCAGCGATGGTCAGTATGGCAGCTGCCCAGAACGCACTACCTGGCAGATAGACCGGAGCGCTGTCTGATGTGAAGTAGGTGAACGTTTGAGTGAGCAGTAAGGGGCCAACGATCATTGAGATACTGCTTATACTTGCCATGATGCCTTGGAGCTCACCCTGGCTGTCAGCGCTCACCTGATTGGACAAGATGCTGTTAACCGATGGACCGGCAAGTCCTCCTAGGGATGACACGCCACACCAAAAATACAGCGCTGCTGAACTGCCTGCCGTTGCGACACCGATAAAGGCGACAATGGTCGCGGTGACGCCATAGTAAGCACAGCGTACGGGCCCAAATCTAGGAATCACTACGCGCAGCAATCCGCCCTGAACGATAACCGACATCACACCGACAAAAGCCATGGAAAGACCTACGTCTAGCGGCGTCCATGCAAACTTCTCAATGGTGTAGAAATTCCAGTTTGACGGCCAAATGTGATGACCAATGTTGTTGAGAAAAACCGCAAAAACAAGCCCAATCAGCAGCGGGTATTTGCGTAGCTGAGTTAGCGCCCCCCAAGGGCTGGATCGGCTCATCTCAAAGGGGCGACGATTTTCTGGCATGAGGGTTTCTTGGAAAAAAATCAAGCCGTAAAGGGTGTTGATGAAGGCAAGGCCCGCTGCGATGAAGAAGGGGGCGCGTAAATCCCAAGCACCGATAATGCCGCCCAGAGCGGGCCCTGCAATGAACCCCAAACCAAAGGCCACCCCGAGTAAACCAAAATTTTGTGCCTTATCCTCCGGCGCACTGACATCAGCAATCAGTGCGTTGGCTATCGCATATGTGGCGCTGGTAATACCCGTAAGCAGTCGGCCCAAGAACAACATCCACAGCGCCGTGGCGAAACCCGACAGTAAGTAAGCGCCTCCGTAGACAAAGAGAGAAAGCACCAACAAGGGTTTGCGCCCGTAGGCATCGCTTAAATTACCGAGCATTGGCGCAAACATGAAGTTGGTTACTGCATAGCTAAAAATCAGATAACCGCTGAGCGCAGAGGCATCGGAAAGAGAGACATCGCCAATGAGCACGAGGAATTCTGGCAGCACAGGCACGATGACGCCAAAACCTACGGTGTCCAAGAACACCGTGATGGTGACGAAGGTTAGGGCATGTCGTTTATGCATGAGCTAGTACTCAGCAGGGTTTAGAACTTTGGCGTGATCCTCTACCGAAGCCGGAGCCATCAATCGCTGTTGCTGAGGTGATGCATTAGGATAGTGCTGCAGATTGTAGGGTACTTTTGCCCAGCTGGAATGCGGCGGACTGTATTTATAGAGAAGGGCTCTGCGCTCTTGTGAACCTCGCCACGTCGCCGTGCCGTGGATTAGGGCCTCTGTGAAGAGGAGCACGTCGCCAGCGCGCAGCTCAGGTTGAATCACATAGTCTGGCCGATATTCCTGCGTGAGCACGTCTCTGGGCACTGCGTCGATGAAGTTGGTTTTGTGGCTGCCGGGAATGCAAACGAAGCCACCATCGCCAGGTTCCGCGTCATTTAGCACCCAAGTTGCCACCATCAGACCATTGCGCATGACGCCATCGTGATAGTGATACCAGTGATCACTCTCATAGCGCATTGGGCCGCCATGAATGTTCTGCCCATCGGCCCCAGAGCGCATAAAAATGCAGTAATCATGATCGGCGCGAAGGCGAGGCCCAATGAGTTCAACGAGATATGGCAGCACACAAGGGTGATCGATCAAATTCAAAAACGCGCCGCCCCAGCGGCTTATAGCCTCTGTACGCCGGAAGGCGCCATCCCCAGGCTGCCTCGGCCAAGCGGTATCGCTTAGCTTGGAAAGAAGAGTGCACTCGGCTCGCGTCAGCACGCCCCGAAGCACGATAAACCCCTGCAAATCGAATCGAAATTTCTCTTCATCTGTGAACATCAACGTCCTCTGCACAATTGCTGATTTGCCCGCTAGCGCGTTATGTTAGCCGAGCAGTTTTGATGGAGTCTCGGGTAGTGGATTATTTGTTGGATCGCGATTGGAACCAGCCGGTGCGTTATCCGGACCCGGCGGTCGAAGTGCTGGATTCCAGGTTTCGACAATATGTGTTGGGCAGCGCCGTGCTTGAGCGCCTTTGGACCGGTGGGCGTTGGACTGAGGGCCCTGTTTGGTTTGGTGACCAGCAACGCCTGCTTTTTAGTGACATTCCCAATGACCGTATCATGGCCTGGTCGGCGATCGACGGTTCGACAAACGTGTTTCGTCATGGCGCGAACTATGCCAACGGCAATACTCGTGACCGGCAAGGAAGGCTAGTTACCTGTGAGCATGGGCGCCGGGTAACGCGCACTGAAATTGATGGTTCGATCACAGTTCTACTCGACATTTTTGAAGGCAAGAGGTTAAACGCACCCAATGATGTGGTGGTTCACCCCGACGGCAGCATTTGGTTTACCGATCCTGGCTATGGCAGCCTTGGCCATTATGAAGGACACAAGGGCGATTTGGAGCTGCCTACCCGCGTCTATCGCATCGACGGTAATACCGGCGACGCGACCGTTGTCGACGACATGCTGGAAAAACCCAATGGCTTAGCGTTTTCGCCCGACTTCAAAATTTTGTACGTGAGCGATACGGGGTTTACTCACAAACCCGGTCACCCCAGACAGATTCATGCCTTTGACGTGACGGATCAACACAGGTTAGCGAATCATCGTGTGTTTTGTGATCTTGGGGCTGCCGTGCCCGACGGTTTTCGGGTAGACGTCGATGGCAACATTTGGAGTAGTGCGGGGTGGGCAGGTGCCGCCGAAGATGGGGTGCAAGTATTTGCGCCAGACGGTGACAAGATCGGCGCGATTCACACGCCTGAGGTTATATCAAATCTTTGCTTTGGCGGAGAGAAGCGCAACCGGCTGTTGATGACCGGCTCACAATCGATCTACAGCCTATACACCGAAGCGCAAGGTATGCCTTACGCCTAGCCGCAGATCTCAAAACTCAAACCTAAGAAACACGCTGAGTAGGGGCTATTGGCGCAGGTAGTGCTCTAGCCCTCTTACTGACTACTCGCCTGCCTCTCATCGTACGATGGTTTGCAGGTGTACTTCGTCTGGCACGTCATAGATGCGAAAGGCACGTGCCTTTCAAAACGCCCTCGCTGCCGGTGTATCACCGGTAACGCCGCGAGCACCACACAGCTGTATGCATCTGTCAGCAATGTGTTGGTAGAGCTTTGCAACAGCAACCTTGATCATCGAAATCTGTTTGCGTGCCACCTAATTGCCAACAGTATCCAGCAAGTGGGCTACGCGCTGCACAAGCAGCCGGCACTGGTCGAGCGCTATGCGCGACAAACTAATCGTCGCTTCGGTGAAACTGTACTCATCAACACGCTTGCCGAAGGTACTGCGACTTTGAGAGCTCGTGACCATCAGACTGATCAACACCTCACATTCCCCGATGGCGCGCGAACAGTGATGTAGCCGTGCTGGCCCAAGCCACGCCTGGCCGATGGCAAACCCCTCCCCTTCTTCCCTCAGCAAGTTACTGGCATGCACGCGCACATTAGTAAAAACGGGCTCTGGGTGCAGGTT
>JAYYHB010000129.1:0-2629 GCA_036157095.1 Pseudomonadota bacterium | reverse complement strand
ATTCATGACCGAGGCAACCTAAGCACATCTATCGAAGGCATCCTGCGCAGCAGTGCTGCCTGCACAAAAGGCTGCAAATAGAAGGAATATGACGCGGGTAGCTGCATGTACGTTGCTGACTGATGTGGCCTGTATGGTAATGCGTTGGCCTTTGGCGGCAAACCTCACCGCCCGCCAGCTTTCGGTCGAACCGAACCCGCGGGGGCGATCTCAACAAGTATAACTGCATCGTTGTGTATCGTCGTTGGCAAATTTTTCGGACGCAAGGTCAACGGGCAGCACCGGTCACGTCAGTTTGATGTCGGCGCAGAATCTTCCATGCCCATGGAGTTTTACACTTGTTCCCCAGCGCGATGACAGTAATCTGTCGATAACGATGCACAATGCGGGAATGGGGGAATATGGAGACTCAAAACGCACAAGGTGAAGAAGCCGCTATGACATCTTTCGATGCCATTGTCGTGGGCGCCGGGGTGGGCGGAATGTACGCCCTTCACTATCTGCGCGATGAACTTGGATTACGGGTTCGTGGATTTGATGGCGCAAGCGATGTTGGTGGCACCTGGTGGTACAACCGCTACCCGGGTGCCCGGGTTGATGCGCCAAGTAGTCCTTTCTATGCGTATACGTTTTCCGCGGACCTCGCCAGAGAATGGTCATGGACCGAAACTCAAAGCACTAGTGATCAGGTCAGAGCTTACTTGGAGCATGTTGCGGATCGATTTGACCTGCGCAAGGACATTGCGTTCGAAACCTGGGTAGACGAGACGTTTTTTGACGAGCGTACCCAGCGATGGAACATCCGTACACGCGATGGATCCGAGTACTCGGCGAGATTTCTTATCTGCGCTGTGGGCGCGCTCTTTGTGGCGCATCGCCCCAACTATCCGGGCATCGATGAATTTACCGGCGAGTGTTATCACACCGGTCGCTGGCCGCATGATCCTGTGTCATTCGCAGGAAAACGTGTCGGCGTCATAGGTACTGGCTCATCGGGGATTCAAGCCATACCGGAAATTGCTAAAGCCGCAGCACATGTCACGGTGTTTCAGCGCACGGCACAGTATGCACTTCCCGCGCGCAATCGACCCATGACAGACGCCGAACGCGGGGCTTTTGAATCCAACTGGCAAGATCACTGTATGTCGATGCGCCGTCGCGGGGGTTGGCCATTTGCCACGTCTAAGTTCAATGCCGATGAAGCAACAGCCGAGGAGCGACAGGCGCGCTACGAGGAAATGTGGGCGCTGGGTGGCATGAATCTAATGATCAATAGCTATGTGGGAGCCATCGTTGATGCCGATCTCAATAATGAAATCTCTGAATTTGTGCGCAACAAAATTCGGCAAATCGTAAAAGATCCGATCACTGCAGAAAAATTGATGCCGTACTACCACATCGGTACCAAGCGAATAATTCTCGACAATGGCTACTTCGAGGCCTATAACCGCGACAACGTCAGCTTGGTGGATTTGAAAGCCGATCCGATCCAGTCGTTTTCAGCTGATGGCGTTAGCACGCAAAGCCATGATCACCCGATAGATATGCTGGTACTTGCGACGGGCTATGACGCGGTTAGCGGTTCGATGCTTCATCTAAACCCGCGAGGCCGTCAGGGGGTACCGCTGCAGCAAAAATGGGCTGAACGATTCGACAACCATCTGGGTATTACGGTAGCCGGTTTCCCTAATATGTTCATGATTCACGGGCCTGGTTCGCCAGGGGTCTTTTTCACCATGCCGTTAGGCGCCGAGCTTCAAGTGCAATGGGTGGGGGAATGCATTCGTCACCTTGATGACAATGGTCATGGCACCATCGAGACGACGCAGAGTGCCGAAGAGGCCTGGGACGAGCAGATTCAGCGCATCGCAAATAAGACCCTCTATCCGCGCACCAATTCTTGGTACTTAGGTGCGAACATTCCCGGCAAACCTCGGCAGTTTTTGGGACATCTGGCGGGATCGCAGTATTTTGATCAATTGACCGCTACCGCAGACGGGGGTTTTGAGGCTTTTGTGTTTGAACCCGCAGTTGCAGAGACCTAGCAGGCTTCAGAGCGGCGGCTATGAAATGTCGGCCAGACTCGGGATGTTATAGATGTCGGTAGAGGGCTGAGTTTCCGCCCAGAATCCGTTGTATTCAGCAGACTCTACCCGTAGAATCTGCGCCTCCCAAAAATCGGTGATCGCCCTGCTCTGTCTCGGCCCCGAATCTTGGCATAGCGAATAAAATGCTTGCGCGGGATGCCGCGTAACCTGGAGAGCGAAGATGTTTGCAGTATTTCAAAGTGGTGGCAAACAGCACCGCGTGAGCGAGGGCGACGTAGTCAAGCTAGAACTGTTAACCGCCGAACCTGGCGAAGAGGTGGTCTTTGACAAAGTGTTGCTGGTCGCGAATGGTGACGACGTCAACGTTGGTGCTCCCTACGTCGAGTCGGGCAAAGTTACCGGTGAGGTTGTACGGTCTGATCGTGCTAAGAAAGTGAAAGTGATCAAATTCAAGCGACGAAAAGACTTTTTGCGTCGCCAAGGACACCGCCAGTGGTTTACTGAAGTGAAAATAACGGGGATCTCGGCCTAAACGGCCAAGGCACAAGCTAACACTGTTAAATACAAATAATTAAGTAGAA
>JAYYHB010000128.1:0-2917 GCA_036157095.1 Pseudomonadota bacterium | reverse complement strand
TGATCGAGGCTCGCTCTGGCAGATTCGTTATTCAGGGTCATTTTCGTTTTCTCCATACAAAGGGGTCCTAACGGTCGCCCCTATTCGATTCGGCGCCATCGCGTAAGAACGTCCGTCGTTTGTGTTTGGCGGGAAAAGAATTACTGGGTCTGGATTTTAAACTGCGCAGCTTAGGCCTTATTCGTGACCAGATATTCACGCGCAATTGATCGACCCAGCGTAACCATAACAATCGCTGCAAGATCACCATTGATGCTTTCGGACCTGCGGCTTCGAAAAAAAAGGGTTAAAACGCGAAACACGCGGGGATTGAACCATGCTAAAGCGACTCAGAACAAAGGCTTTTTCCGGTGACACTCAAGAACCGATAGCCTTTCCCGCTGAACTGGAACCTAGAAACGAGCCTGACTTCCCATCACACGCAGACACTGGGCAGACGTCCACTCGGGACAAACTTGTTGGATCGCTTCAGATTATTCTTGTGCTCCTTCTAATGACAGTAGCCATCTACTACTCTCGCGTTCCAGCAGCGCCAAACGCCTCGAGCGGGCTGTCTTTGCCGCTAGCCGCCGACACTGCTACAACTCCCGTTGTGAGCGTCATAACGCCCATCGCGGGCGTTAATCAGGTCACCGTTTCTGCCAATGGTTCTATAGGCGTTTCGGCATACGTCGACCTGATACCTCAGGTTTCGGGGCGTGTCGCCGAACTTGCACCATCGCTAGAGGTCGGGGGTGCATTTCGCGCAGGGGAAACCCTTGCGGTGATCGAGCAAGATGAATTTACGCTCAAACTTCGTCAGGCAGCTGCCGAGGTCGAGGTTCAAAGAGCTAATCTTCAGCTGCAGCAAGCCAAGAGCGATGCAGCCGTCCAAAACTATGGCCTGATCAATCCCGATAAGAGGGTACCGCCCTTGGTGGCTCTCGGCCCGCAAATTGCTCAAGCCCAGGCCCAGTTGCAGGCGGCAATTTCTCGCGAGGATATCGCCAAACTTGAGCTGCAGCGCACCCGCTTAAGCTTACCGTTTGACGGCATGATTACTGAGTCCAGCGCGCAGCTGGGCCAGCTTTTAAATAATGGCAAAGCGTTTGGACAAGCCTATGCCTTGGACAGTGTTGAACTGGTCGCCCCAATTGCGCAATCGGACCTCACGCAGCTGGCACCCATCGCTAACCGCCCCGTGCTCATTTTCGTCGGCGGCAATCAGTTTGAGGCATTCATCGATCGCGCCGGCGCAGAGCTTGATCCACGAAGCCGATTTGCCAAGGTCTATATCCCGCTTACCGCCGGACAACTGCTAGCGGCCAACGAAGGCCGCAAATTGCTTAAACCTGGCATGTTCGCAGATCTCGTCATTGAGGGTCCGGCTCATGAGAACAGCCTTGTACTGCCCGAGGCGGCACTCCAGGCCAATGGCAACCTTTGGGTTGTTCGAAGCGGCCAGCTGCAAAGCGTGCAGCCTACTGTCTTGGGTAGAAACGCCGACGGCATTGTCGTTGCGGGTTTTGATATCGGCGAAGGAATCGTCATAGGTAGCATTGCAGGTGCTGACGACGGCGCGCCTGTGTCGATAAGCGTCAACCAAGAGGGCCGTATCTAGCTCATGGCCACTCACCGCACCACAGGCGATCTCGACGTATCCTCGGGCGACTCCGAGTTGTCTTCAGCAAGCACACAGGACCGCGACGAAAAAGCCATGGGCATCATCGCCTATTTTGCCAACAATTCTGTGGCTGCAAATTTGATCATGGGCCTACTGCTCATCGGCGGCTTGATTTCAGGCTTCGGCCTTAACGCGCAGGTTTTTCCTACCTTAAACCCCGGCATCATTACCGTCGTGGTGCCCTACCCCGGCGCAACACCCAGCGAGGTTGAGGAATCTATTACCCGCCGCGTCGAAGAGGCTGTGCTTGGTATTGAGGGCGTCGACGAGGTGCGTTCATCGGCGGCCGAAAACGTCGGAACCGTAACCATCGAACTAAAAGACTATGTTGACGACAAAGAAGTCAAAGACGATGTAGAGGCCGCTGTCGAACGGATAGCAGATTTCCCGCCTGAAAACGCAGAACAACCTGAGATAGAACGAGCTCAAACCGTCAGCGATGTCATGACCTTCGTTGTCACCTCGGACCTCGACGAGAACATGCTACGTGATGCCGCGGAAACGCTCGCGGATAACCTGCTTACCCTGCCAAAAGTTACCCTGGTGTCCTTAATGGGTGCCAAGGATATGGAGATTTCCGTCGAAGTGACGGAACAGTCGCTACGTGAGTTCGATCTATCCATAGATCAGGTCGCGGGTGCCATTCGAGCTTCTTCTATCAATTTATCTGCAGGTGAACTTCGCACCCAGGCCGGTGACTTGCTGCTTCGCACAAATCAAAAGCGCATGTACGGGAGTGAATTCGGCGATATCGTCCTACGCGCCGAGCCAGACGGAAGCATTCTGCGGCTGAGAGATGTTGCAACTATTCGCGACGGATTTGTCGACGAACCTGTTATTCAAGAATTCAACGGCCGACAAAGTCTGTTAGTTAAGGTTGAAAAATCCGAGGCGGAAGACGCACTTGCCATCGCTTCTCAGCTCAAAGAATTTTTGCGCAGCTACGAGCCACCCGCCGGCACGGCGGTAGAGATATGGGACGATCAAACAGACATTTTGCAGCAGCGGTTAAGCCTACTCGTCCGCAATGGCATTCTCGGGTTCGCCATGGTGTTTCTCTTTTTGGTGATCATGCTGGATTTGCGCCTGGCTACGTGGGTCGCCATGGGGGTGCCGATTTCTTTTCTTGGTGCCTTACTTTTCTTTGCGCCCTTTGGGGTCAATATCAACATGATCTCTCTGTTTGCATTGATCATCGTGCTTGGCATTGTTGTGGACGATGCCGTCGTCGTAGGCGAGAACATTATTACTGAA
>JAYYHB010000127.1:0-3255 GCA_036157095.1 Pseudomonadota bacterium | reverse complement strand
CGCATCTGCAACCAAATCCGCGGGATCCGGCGCCGCAGATGGCAGGTAGTGCACTGGAGCAGACGCAGTTTCGTCGTCAATGCCATATCCATCAAAGGCCATATCGCTGGCACTAAGTCGACTTTCCATCCGCGTCACCTCGACGCTGGGCACACCCAATTCATCGGCGATTGCATCAGTTTCTTCAACACTTAGCCAACTCGACGTTTTCTTGGCACCACGCAGGTTGAAGAAAAGTTTACGCTGGGCCTTGGTAGTCGCAACCTTCACGATGCGCCAGTTGCGCAAGATATACTCGTGCATCTCGGCCTTGATCCAGTGCACAGCAAAGGAAATCAAACGTACGCCAATGCTCGGATCAAAACGTTTCACCGCCTTCATTAGACCGACATTGCCTTCTTGAATCAGGTCAGCCTGGGATAGGCCGTAGCCTTTATAGGAGCGCGCTAGGTGCACGACAAAACGCAAGTGGCACATCACCAACTCACGTGCCGCGTCAAGATCGCCATGACCTTGTAGTCTCTGAGCCAAAGATTTTTCTTGTTCTGGGCTGAGAATGGGAAACTGACTGATCGTGCGCAAGTAGGCGTCAAGATCAGCTCCCGGGGCCATACTTGGCATTTTCATGACATCTGTCGTCATTTTTAAAGCCTTCTATAGGGTTATCTCTTATATCTGTGCCGGGTAATTTTCAACCGACAGTGCTACTTTGGGTAACAGTTCGGAGAATATTAGCACTCATAGCGAGGGAGTGCTAATTCAATTTACGTCCACGAAATCTGAGCGAGATAAAAAGCAAAGCAACGATCGAACGCATCACATTAGCCCGAGCTCTTCATCCCCAGACGTTGGATTAAAGCTAACTGGGCGCCTGCAATACCCAGTAACCAGCCAGCGGTGAGTACCAATAGAATGATTTGCGGCGTAAACGCTGACAGCTCAGGATCACTACCATAAGAAACCAGCAGCGATTTTAGCGGGGCCTCAATTTGGTCTAAAAATACCGCCATAAGAACGATGGCCATCATCCCGCCGCCAAAGCCGAAGGCGGAACCAAGATAAAGAAACGGGCGACGCAGCTGGGCTCGGGTTGCGCCGATCAATGCTAGAACTCGTATTTCTGCAAGGCGGGCGTCAATGGCAAGACGTATACTGGCGAAGGCAACCAAGACTGCGGCAGAAAGCAGCATGGTGATCAGTGCGCTTCCTCCTCGATTAGCCAATCTGGACAAATCCCGCAGCCTCTCCAGCCATGTAGACTCCACGACAACCTCGTCCACCCCTGATCGACTCGCGAGCTGACGGC
The DNA here is from genome assembly GCA_036157095.1 of Pseudomonadota bacterium. GTDB lineage: Bacteria > Pseudomonadota > Gammaproteobacteria > Pseudomonadales > Azotimanducaceae > UBA4421. The sequence continues at coordinate 1,949 of JAYYHB010000127.1, read as the reverse complement.
TCAGCGCCTCAAGGGCGAGATAGGACTGTTCACTATCAAGGATTACCCCGAAGGATGCAGGCAATGGATTGGCTTCAACCTCGGCAATAGCCTGCTGCAGAAGGTCTGATTCGGAACTTCGGGCCAACAGCTCGTCGAGCGCTTGTTGTGGCGTCGTTAGCTGAAATCTTGTTACCGCAGGCTCACGCTCCAGCGCAGTGGCCGTCTCTTCTATCGACTGCTCGGAAGCTCCAAGTGCCATGTAGACCGTCAAGCCGGTGCTGCCCTGCCACTGATGAGTTAGACTTTGCACATTGCTTTGTAGCATCCAAAGCAACCCTGGCATCGCCAGTGCAACACCAATCATGAGCCAAACTAATAGACTGCTCACGATACGACGGCTGATGAAGAGAGAAGTTTCTGAAGCCACGCGTCGATGGTCCGCCGACCAGTTGCGCAGCCGCCCCCATCTTGGCTGCCAAGCGTTCGGACGAGTCTGTGCGCTACTTTCGCGATTAGCCTTAATTGCAGCCGCCCTCAGTCTTTTGGTCCGTTGGTGTCCTGCACCAGAGAACCCTGGGACAGGTGCAATATTCGACAGCCTTGATCCTTAATGAGATCAATATCATGGCTGGCGACCAGCACTGTCGAACCGAGATCTTTAAACTGATGAAAAAGCGCCATTACCTGGCGTGACAAATAAGGGTCTAAATTACCCGTGGGTTCATCAGCAAGAATAATGTTAGGCCTGTTCACAACTGCCCGAGCAATACCTACTCGCTGTTGCTCGCCGGATGACAGATGCCGTGGGTACAAATGACCCCGATCACTGAGATCTACGGTAGCCAGCGCACCTCTTACTCGCCGACCAATCTCTTTCGTCCCCAGGTGTGTTACCCACAGAGGCAATGCGACGTTTTCAAAAACCGATCGATCGTCGAGCAAATTATGATCCTGCAGTACGATACCTAACTGCCGCCGATACCACGGCAGTGCACGTTGACTCAGTCGACTGATATCGCTGCCATCCACCACGACCCGACCGCTTGTCGGGACTAATGCGCCAATCAGCAATTTTAACAGGGTGCTCTTACCGGCACCGGAGTGGCCCGTAAGAAAGACCATGGAGCCTTGCTCGATATCTACCGTTACCTCGGATAAACCCTCGGAGCCATTGTCGAACCGTTGGGTTACATGCTGAAGCTGCAAATACGTCACGACTCGTCGGCTTGCAGCAGGGCAGACACGAAGGCTTCTGCCTCGAAGGCTCGCAAATCTTCTATCCCTTCTCCGACGCCAATAAAACGCACCGGGATACGCTGTGCGCCGAGGGACTGGGATGCCAGCGCAAACAGCACCCCAGCCTTGGCGGTACCATCCAACTTGGTCACAACCAGACCTGTGAGGGGTATGGTTTCCTTGAAAAGCTTAACCTGGCTCAGAGCGTTTTGCCCAACCCCGCCGTCGAGTACCAGAATTACTTCGTGAGGCGCTTGAGCATCGAGGCGTTTTACCACGCGTTCTATTTTGGCCAACTCATTCATTAGCTGGCTTTTGGCCTGAAGTCGGCCCGCTGTATCCACCAGCAGTACGTCCACCCCCTTGGCCTGGGCACTTTGCACGGCATCAAAGGCCACGGAAGCACTGTCAGACCCTTGAGGCTGGGCGATAACAGGTATGTCTTCGCGCTGCCCCCAAGACTGCAGTTGTTCCACTGCCGCTGCACGAAAAGTATCACCCGCTGCCAACATCACGCTCAAACCTTGGTTTTTAAAACGCTTGGCCAGCTTACCTATAGTTGTCGTCTTTCCAACACCGTTAACGCCGACAAAGACAAACACCTTTGGCAGTCCGTTTTCAGCGCGCGGCTCGACGACCAAGGGCTGCGCGACGCCATCTAAGCGCTGTACCAGTAGCTCCTGCAGCACTTGATGAAGGGCCTCCATGTTCGCCAACTCGCGGCGTCCTGC
>JAYYHB010000126.1:0-4124 GCA_036157095.1 Pseudomonadota bacterium | reverse complement strand
GGTTAACTTTTTCCTGGGACTGATTGTCCGGCATGTAAATAATGGTTTCGTAGCCGCGATTGTTGCAGACGTGGGCTAATCCAATGCCCGTATTGCCTGCAGTGCCCTCGACCACAGTGCCGCCAGGTTTTAGCGCCCCGCTTTTTTCGGCTTCCTCGATCATCCACAGTGCCGCTCGATCTTTGACAGAGCCGCCAGGGTTCATGAATTCCGCCTTTCCAAGGATTTCGCAGCCGGTCTCTTCAGACAGCGAGTTGATGCGAATCATTGGGGTTTTGCCAATAGAACTGGTCAGGCCGTTAACAATGGACATAGGACTGCTCTTTAAAGTTCAGCGTGCAGTTTAGGTGGGGGATCTGCTGCGGGCAAATCGCCCCTGTGTCAGTAACGCATGGTCAACAAGGCCCGGCGTAGTTAATCTTATGATCTAACGATGAATTACCGGGGAAGGGTCGAATCACGATGGATCGAATACTGACGGACGAACAGGCTACGCGAGTAGAACAATTCGAACTCGACTGTGAAAAGGTTGAAGCTCTCCTGCAGCGGGCCGGCAGAGAAGTTAATCAAGGCCTACTACCTGCGGCTCAGTTGGCGATTGCCCGAGAAGGCGAAGTTGTCCTGCAACAAAGCTATGGAAGCGCACAAGACGACTCGCTGATCTGCGTGTTTTCTGCAACCAAGGCGATTACCTCTGCTGCTGCCTGGCTGCTGTTTCAGCAGGGCGAGCTGGCGGAAGAGGAGCGTGTCGCTGACATCGTGCCGGAATTCGGCACCAAGGATAAAGACCAAGTTACCGTAGGTCAGCTGTTCTCACACACGGCAGGGTTCCCTCATGCGCCCTTTGCGCCTCTGGATTGGGACGACAAGCACAAGCGCTATACACGCTTTGCGAATTGGTTTTTAAACTGGGAGCCGGGCTCGCGTTTTGAGTATCACCCGTCTTCCTCTATGTGGGTGATCGCCGAGATCATTGAGCGCCGGTCCGGAGAGACCTATCGAGATTTCGTTCGCTCTCACATAATTGAGCCACTGCAGCTGCAGGATCTGTACGTTGGGCTTCCGGACACCCAAAACGCGCGCGCCTTACCCTGTGTCTATGTCGGGGAGGCGATGACTGCGCAAGAATATACAGATCTCGGTATGCGTGTACCGCCGGAAACCGAAGTGACGGAATCGGCGATTTTGTCCTTTAATCGACCAGAGGTTCGCGCCGTGGGCGTACCAGGGGGCGGTGCCTTTGCTACTGCCTCCGCAATGACGCTGTTTTATCAGGCGCTACTGCATAGCGGTAATAGCCATGCACTGCCGTGGTCAACCCAGACCGTGTTGGATGCCCGTCGTGTGCGCAGCGGAGGCTTCACCGATCTACTGTTTAAAAAGCTTGCCAATCGAGGCTTGGGATTGATTATTAGCGGCGATGAAAGTCGCAGCTTTCGGGGTTTTGGCAAAACAAATTCGCCGGAAGCTTTTGGCCATAACGGCGCGGGAGGTCAACTGGTGTGGGCAGACCCGGCGACGGGGATTAGCTTCACCTACCTGACACCGGGCCACGACCGAAATTCGGTGCGTCAAGGATCTCGGGGAGTTGCGATCAGCTCATTGGCGGCGGCGTGCGCGAAGGACTGACCCGAGGTCAAACGTCACTTAAGGAGCGAGGCATGGGATATTTGCGAGCGATATCTATCGCTTTGATGGGCATGGTTTTTGTGGGATACATCCAGGCCGGCACGAATGCTCGTCAGCATATCGATCGCCTTTCTGATGCAGCCGCGCTGCTCGCACAGAGCCAACATAATGCAGGCATTGCGCTTGCGGACGAGATTTGGAATTTGGCAGAACTCGGATACTTGGAGTTTCAAAGCAGCGCCGCGTTGCAAAACTATCTGCTCGAAAACGCTTTTCAAGTCGATAAAGATCTCGGGGGCATACCTACTGCCTTTGTCGCCAGCTATCGATCCAATGGCGCAGATGATGCCGATCCTGTGATCGCCATTCTCGCAGAGTTTGATGCCCTGCCAGGTCTTAATCAGGCTGCCACACCGTTTCGCAGCGTGTTCAAGGAGGGTGGCTCAGGCCATGCCTGTGGCCATCACCTGTTTGGCGCGGCCTCTTCGACCGCGGCAGTTGCTCTTAGTCAATGGCTTTTGGCCAATAACGTTCGGGCCACCATCAAGTTGGTGGGCACACCGGCGGAAGAAGGTGGCTCTGGCAAAGTCTATCTAGCGAGGGCCGGGGTCTTTGACGGCGTCGATGTGGTACTGCACTGGCACCCTGGTGATGCCAATTCGGCTTCGCCCTCCAGCACTACTTCCAATAAGTCCGGTAGATTTACCTTTACTGGTCGCGCGGCCCATGCCGCCTCGGCCCCGGACCGCGGTCGGTCTGCGCTAGACGGTGTTGAGGCCATGAACTACATGGTCAATCTGATGCGTGAGCATGTGCCGCAGACAGCCAGACTGCACTATGTGATCACAGATGGAGGCGATGCCCCCAATATCGTGCCGGAAACCGCCCAGGTTTATTACTACGTACGGCACCCGGAGAGAGATCGAGTGGTCGAACTATTCGATCGGGTGGTGCTTGCTGCTGAGGCCGCTGCCATGGGCACGGATACTCAGGTCGATGTAGAAGTAATGCATGGTAACTATCCAGTTTTGCCGAATCACACCTTAGCGCGACTGGTCAACGACAACTTGGTCGCTATGGGCGGTATTTCTTATACCCGAGAAGAGCAGGCTTTTGCCGAAACCATTCGCAGCACGCTGATAAGCCCGCGACGGGAACTTGGCTCTGAACAGCGCGTTGCCCCCTATCAACCTCGTCAATCCATGGGTTCAACGGATGTGGGTGATGTCAGTTGGTTGGTGCCCACGGTTGGTTTCTCCACGGCGACTTGGGTACCGGGTACGCCAGCGCATAGTTGGCAGGCGGTCGCAGCGGGAGGAATGAGTATTGGCCATAAGGGTATGGGACTGGCGTCTCGCTTATTGGCCAAATCTGCGGCCCAATTGATTTTACAGCCAGAGGTCATGGCTGAAGCCAAGGCTGAGCTGCGTCGTGCTCAAGGTCCAGACTTTGTTTATGCGGCCCTGCTTGGTGATCGCGAGCCACCGCTGAACTATCGAAAGTAGCTCGGTAGGGTATGACAATGCGACGAAACATCGGAGTCCTGCATCCCGGCGCCATGGGTGCCACGGTGGCGCAAACTCTGCTCGATAGTGGTCACAGTGTTGGCTGGGTATCGTCGGGTCGAAGCGAAGCCTCGGCCCAGCGAGCGGGCGGTTGCAGGGCGTTCCTCTCCTTGGATGAGATTGCTGGCTGGGCGGACGCTCTCATCAGTGTCTGTCCCCCTCATGGTGCCGTTGAACTAGCCGAGCGAGTTCACGCTACCGGGTTCACAGGTTTCTATATCGATGCCAATGCTCTCGCCCCTGCCACGTCATTGAAGATCTCTGAGATTGTTGGCGCCGGTGCCTACGTGGATGGCGGAATAATAGGCCCCCCGGCGACTAGGGCCGGTACAACCCGACTGTACTTGTCCGGGCAGCATGCTGCAGGGGCGGCAGCGTGGTTTAGTGCGGGCGCGCTGCAGGCGATCGCTCTGCCTTTTGATCAGAGCGATCAACCCTATGAGCAGGTGGCCGCTTCCATGCTAAAAATGAGTTATGCCGCCTACAGCAAGGGTGCAAGCGCCCTGCTGTTGTCGGTCAATGCCTTGGCGGAGGTAGGTGGTGTAACCAAGGCTTTGCGTTCAGAGTGGGCCATATCCGCACCTGACCTGCTCAAGCGCAGTGAGGTCACTGCGAGAATGACTTCAGGCAAGGCATGGCGCTTTGAGGGCGAGATGCTGGAAATCAGCGAGACTTACTCCGATCTAGGATTGCCCGATACCTTTCATGCGGGGGCTGCCGCAGTTTACGAGCGCATGGCCTTCTTGAAAGATCTGCCACCACAAGAACTGGAAACCGTGGTCGCGGCAATTGTGAGAGGGGCAGATCAATGGACCTAAACCCATTGCCCAAAAAGCGCTAGGTGAGTTGTCCGCTGCCGGCATGCAGCGTGCTCCGCACATGCAAATTATCGTTAAACGACCGCACCTTTATGCCAGTCTCATGCATGAC
>JAYYHB010000125.1:0-9283 GCA_036157095.1 Pseudomonadota bacterium | reverse complement strand
GAGGTTGTTGATCGGCCCCCTGGGGCACGCATCGTGAGTCAAGGCACCGACAGAGTTTCGTGGTCAACTACCCTAGCCTTTGGCGCGCCTGCCATCGGCGCAGGCTACATGTATTTGATCCTTAGCCTGTACGTCATGAAGTTCTCAACGGACGTGTTGCTTATTGCGCCGGCAGTGATGGGGGCAATATTCAGTCTGTCGCGCATTTGGGATGCAATTTCAGATCCCTTGGCTGGTTATCTTAGCGATCGAACGACCTTTCGTTTGGGTAGACGCCGTACCTGGATTTTGGCTAGCTGCATTCCAATTTCGATCGGCTTCTACGCTGTATTCGCGCCACCGTTCTCAATGCAGGGGAGCGACCTGACGCTGTGGATGACCATCGCCATTATCGGCTTTTATTCAGCGATGACGCTCTTTTTCGTGCCGCATATGGCTTTGGGCGCGGAGCTATCCGTGGACTATCACGAGCGTAGCCGTCTTTTTGGCGTCCGCCATATTTTTTACACTCTTGGGTCGATTCTCTCCTTGGGCGCGATGTATCTGCTCATTAACGAAGAATTTGCCGAGGGCGGTAATGTCCGATTAATGGCGCGAGACTTAGCCCTTGTAGCCATAGCGATCATGGTGGTGTTGGTGGTTTACGCCGTCACCATGTTGCGTGAACGTCCGGAGTTTCAAAATCGGCAGCAAGGTGGACCACTTCAGGCCTTTCGAGATATTTGGGGCAACCCACACGCCAGACTGCTGATTACAGTGACCTTCATCGAGAATGTGGGCAGTGCTGCAATTGCCGCGTTAACACTTTATATCTCCCAGTACGTCGTTGGCGCTCCGGCCATGGCGCCCCTGATCATCCTTGCCTACATGATTCCTTCCACACTCTTTGTACCCGTCTGGATACCGCTCTCTAAGCGATTCGGCAAAATCAGGGTTTGGATGTTTGGCATGGTTCTCACCGGCCTGTCCTTCGGCGGCATGTTCTCGCTGCCTTTTATCGACAGCATCGAGCAGCGACTGTTTTGGATTATCGTGCTGGCCGCTTTTGCGGGGTTGGCTGCAGGATGCGGCGGCACCCTGGGTCCATCGGTGCAAGGGGATGTGATTGACTATGATGAGTACAAAACCGGCGAGCGCAAGGAAGGGTCTTACTATGCAGCGTGGAACTTTGTGTATAAAAGCGCGCTAGGCGTAATGCTCCTACTCACGGGCTTTGTGCTGGATTTCGCTGGCTTCGTTCCTAATGTCGAGCAGACCATGCAAGTGAAGGTTGCGATGGTGAGTTTGTACGGGCTGTTCCCGCTGGTGTGTTACACCATCGGCGCAATTTTGTTCAGCCGCTTTTCGCTGGATGAAAAAGCCTACGAGGTGATCCGCACCGAGCTGGATGCTCGGCGCGCTAAGGCTGCCGGCGACGCCGGCGCTATCGCCCAGTAAAGTTGCCGGGACGCCGCTCTGCGACTGCTTTCACACCTTCTCGGTGGTCGGCAGTTTGCTGCAGCCGATGCTGCTCTAGAAACTCGTGATCGGTCTGAGCCTTCACGGCGGCTGATAGGCCATCGCGCATAGTGGCGCGAACAGATGCCACTGCCAGCGGCGCGTTCTCGGCAATTTCCGCTGCTAGCTTTATCGCCTCAGCGCGCAGATTTTCTTTGTCCGTCAGGACATCAGCAAGGCCCATTGCATAGGCTTCCTCGCCGGTTATGCGGCGACCGGTTAGAAACAGAAGATGAGCTTTTTGCCTGCCGATTAGGCGAGCCAGAGTGTGGGTTAGGCCAAAGCCCGGGTGGAAGCCCAGTTTGACGAAGTTGGCGGTGAAGCGTGCCTCCGGGCAGACGACTCGGAAATCTGGCATGACGGCGAGACCAAAGCCGCCGCCCACCGCCGCGCCCTGTACCGCAGCGACCACTGGAATATTGGTATCGAACAAACGCACTGCTGCTGCATACAGGGGGTTACCGTCTTCAACCCTGCGATCAGCGCGTTCTTCGTTGCCAGATGCACTGCCAAAGTTATTGCCCGCACAAAAGTGTTTGCCCTCGCTGCATAGAACTACAGCGCGAACGTCATCGCTGGCCTCCATCTTGTCAAATGCATCGGCCAAGTCACTAATCATTTGGGTATCAAAAAAGTTGTTTGGGCCCCGTTGGATCTCAACGACCGCAACGAAATTATCAACCGAAATGTCTAGGCCGTCGTAATTCAAGTCCAGCATGTTGTCCTCTCCCCTTTATCGGTTGGGTAAGGGCACCCAACGCTCGAGAATGAACAATAAGCCGCGCACGGAGGCAAAGGCAACGGTGCCGAAAATCAGGTTGGCGGCAATTCCCCGCAGCAAAAAGGGCAAGCCCGCCGCATAGCAAGTGATCCAGCCTGTGACGGTATTCGGGTAGTAACCAGCAGTCATCGGTGCTGCGTTACTGATGAGATAGAAAATCACCGCACTTACAACAGCTGCGCCACCAATGCGCAGCACCCGCACGCGAGCAAGAAGGGGTACCACGCCGGCAGCACTGGCTAGATGTGCAATATAGACCAGTGCCATGGACGCGATGCCGTAGGTGCCAATGATGATATCCACGGTGGCGACGCTTACGAGTACTGGCAGAGGTACGAGGTGTCTTGGCAGGTAGGCGGCGGCAAGCATGCCGACGGCGCCCACTGTCGACATACCCGCTGGATGAGGAAGCAGGTGCGACGAGGCACCAACCACACACAATGCCAAGGCGATTAGCCAGGGTTTGGAGTTTAAGGTGTGTGCCGTTTTTGCCATCTGTTTGTCATTGTCGGTTGGGCTTCCTAGACTGCCAAATATAGTGGTTGAGCCGTCTTTTGTACCTGCATTTGATTCAACAAGGCGATGAGTTCGATCCTCCATCGAATTGCCAAGATCGTAAGGGCCGAATGGCCGAACGGCCATAGGTTATAGTGGTCGTTTGTTTCAGGGAGATTGGGCGAGGAAGATGGCGAGTCGGGACATCTATTCTGTGTTGGCTGTGCCCAATTTCCGTTGGTTGTGGGTGGGCAGCCTGGGTTCGTCATTCGCGATGAACATGCAAATCATTGCCCGCGGCTGGTTTGTTTATGATTTGACGTCATCGGCAATGGATCTGGCCTGGGTGACGCTGTCCTTCATGTTGCCGTCGGTCCTGTTCTCTCTGTACGGCGGTGTACTCGCGGATCGCCTACCTAAGCGAAAGTTGATCGTGTTCGCTCAAAGTTTGAATGCCGTCGCGACAATGATCATGGCGTGGATCATTTTCTCCGGCACGGTGGTGTTTTGGGACTTCATCTGGTTTGGCTTTTTTAACGGCACAATTTTGGCTCTGTCCATGCCGGCGCGACAGGCTTTCGTGCCGGAACTGATTCCTCAACCACTTATCTTTACTGCCATGGCGCTGAACACCACTGGGTGGAATCTGTCGCGCATTGTCGGCCCAGCTCTGGCGGGTCTGCTGATTGCTTGGCTTGCGGATGGGGACAAACAGTCGGCATTTGGCGTCGGGGTAGTGTACTTAGTCATCGCCGGGCTTTACCTTGCCTCCGCTCTAACGACTTTGCTGGTCAGCGTTGCCGGTGATTCATCGCAAAGTCAGCGCGATGGCACCTACAGCGAAATGCGCGATGGCTTAGCCTACGTCTTTAGCCACCCACGCATCTTTGCTCTGCTACTGTTGTCCATCATCCCCTTTTTGTTTGGCATGCCGCTGAATACCCTGCTACCAGCCTTTAATCAAGATGTCTTGGGCGGCCATGCCGACAGTCTGGGTATCTTGGTGTCGGCCATGGGCGGGGGTGCAATAATTGGATCCATGCTGATGGCTGCCATGGGGGATATGCGGCGCAAGGGTCGCTGGTTGGTGATCAGTAGCCTTGCGTGGGCAGGGGTAACCGCGGCTTTTGGCGTTACAAGTGATGTAGCCTTAGCCATGGGCGCAATCGCGCTAATTGGTCTGGTGAGTGCATGGAATATGTCGCTCAATCGTGGACTGCTGCAGCATACGGTAGACGCACACATGCGCGGGCGTATCATGAGCATAGATATGATGTTTCACGGCTTGATGCCCTTGGGAGTTTTCCCCATCAGTTGGGTGGCCGAGCTTTACGGCGTCGGAGTGGCGCTGATGGTGAGTGGCATCGCCTTTGCCGTCATGATCGTACTGTCGATGATGTTGTCGCCATCAGTGAGATCCATGACAAGAGACGCAAGCACAAGTTAGCGCTTGGCACTAAGACACGAGTAGGTAACGACTATGCAGTGGGATCTGATCATTCGTAACGCAAAAGTCTTCGACGGCCATGGTAGTCCCGGCCGCGTAGGTGACGTTGCCATCAAGGCGGGCAAAATTGCCGCTCTCGGCGGCAGATTACCCACCGCCGAAAGCGCCGCGATCCACGACGCCGAGGGTCAGTGGCTGACGCCAGGGTTGCTGGATATTCATACTCACGAAGACTTGGAGGCAGAGCTAGACCCTGGTCTGCCAGAGGTGGTTCGCCACGGCACTACCAGTGTGGTGGTGGGCAATTGCAGCATTGGCCTGGCCTTTGGTAACCAGCGTCAATCCAGCATGGACGCAGCTCAAGATCCTATAGTCGACTGCTTTGCCCGGGTTGAGAATATCCCGAAGACCGTGCTGTCGAAGGCCGCAGATAAGGCCACTTGGTCTACCCCAGCAGACTACCTCAAACATATCGACGACCTGCCGTTGTCGGCAAATATGGCACCATTTCTGCCGCATTCGATGCTGCGTATTGAAGTGATGGGTCTGCAAGATAGCGTGTCTCGACAGCCCACTACTGCCGAACTTGATCGCATGGCGGGCATACTCGATGAGGCCATGCAGGAAGGGTATCTGGGTCTCTCTACAGATGGCCTACCACTGCATTTCTTGGCCAACGAACCCAATTTGAGTAAACGTATACCTACCCAATACGCTGAATTCGGTGAGTACAAAAAACTCACGGACGTGGTGCGCAAATACGACCGCGTCTGGCAAATGACGCCAGCTACCGATGATGGCGCGCTCACGGCGCGACTCTTCATGCTCAGCAGCGGACGCCTTTATGACAAGCCGTTAAAAGTCACAGCCCTGGCAGCCATCGACAGTGTGAACAATCGTAGCAATCTTTCTCGCGGCCTGCTGTTTACTAATTTGCTTAACAGCAGGGCGCTGCAGGGGAAATTCCGTCTCCAGTGTTTAAGCGCACCGTTTCGTGTCTACTCCGAGGGCGCAGTCAGTCCTTTGGCAGAAGCCGACCCGCTGATGCGGCGATTGATCGAGACGGAGCTAGAAGATGTTGAACGGCGGCAGGAAATCCTCTGCGACCCAGAATTCATCGAGGCGTTTCGCGCCATGTGGTCACGCGGCAAGAGTGGCTTCAACATGGGGCATCTGCGCCGCAAGTTAAGGCTCGAAAAAGAGTTTCTTACTCGCGATTTGAACGATATGCAGATCTACCGCTCCAGTGTCGATGTTTGGCCGGGCCAGACCATGGCCTGGATCTATCACCGCTATCAGGCATGGTGTCTGAACAGCGAGTTTATTGACGATGCGAGGGAGGCTGAGGCCTTTAACGCGCTGGGCAAGGATATTCGCGATGACGGCGAGTTTTTTCTTGGTTTGCTGCGGCACTTTGATACCGATTTGCACTGGTGCTATGTCGCAGCCAATCAAGACCCAGACGTCATCAAGCGCCTTCTGCTGCACCCGAAATTGCTGCCTGGGTTCAATGATAGCGGGGCCCACGTCACCAACATGGCGTTCTTCGACGGTAACCTGCGCGCGCTAAAAATTGGGCTGAAAGAGTCTGAAGCCTGCTTCACCCATATGTTGTCGCGCCTGACTAGCGAGCCCGCTGAATTCTTTGGTTTATCGAATGTTGGCAGTCTAAGAGTTGGTAGCCGAGCGGATATGCTGCTGCTGAACCCGGAACAGCTCGTGAGCTACGACGGCGAAGCCAGTGTGCAGTATCAATACCGCGATGTGTTCGACTGTCACCAGTTGGTGAACCGATCCGACGGCGTGGTAGGCGGTGTTTTTGTGGGCGGCCAGCAGGTCTGGGATGGCACCAATTTTTGCTGCGATCACGGTAAACGTGCTCTAGGCGGTGCGCTGAGAGCGCGGGCGTGAGCAGATAGCAGACGCCCGAATAAATCGGGTGTCTGCAGCGAGCGGCTTCAGTCTTTCGGCTGCCCCAAGATCCGTTCCGCGATAATGTTGCGCTGAATGTTTGGAGTGCCGCCACCGATGACCACGTTGGGCCAGTTCAAAGCGCCCTTTGACCAAGTGCCGCCGTCGACGGCTTCCTCGCCGCCCTTGAGCTGCAGACCGGCTTGGCCAGATAGCTCAATGGCAAAGTCATCCATCTCAATCTCCAAACTGGCGCGGTGCAGTTTGTTCACTGAGGTCTCCGACGTTAACGGCTCGCCCTTAATTTGCTTGGTAAGATAGCGCAGACCGTTGTACTTCATGGCTGCTATCTTGACTTCGAACTTGGCAACCGTACGACGCACATTCGGGTCTTCGGCCGCTGCCCTACCCTGACGCCTCGAACTTTTCACTAACGTTTTCAGGTCATCTAGCTTGGCCTGCAGTTGGGTTACTTCGCCAATGCTGGACCGTTCATTGGCCAGCGCCGAAACCGTCACTTTCCAGCCTTCGCCTTCAGCACCTAGCCGGTTTTCAACCGGCACCTGCACGTCGGTGAAGAAAATCTCTGCAAAGTGTTTGTCGCCGGCCATGTTTTGAATGGGTCGTACTTCCACACCCGGTGCGTCCATGGGCACGAGGAAGCAGGTGATGCCATCGTGCTTGGAGGTGACATTAAAGTCGGTGCGGGTTAGCAAAATAATCCACTGTGACCACGGCGCACCGGTAGTCCAAATCTTCTGACCGTTCACCACATAGTGATCGCCCTTAAGTTCGGCCTTGCACTGAATTGCCGCGAGGTCAGAGCCGTGATTGGGCTCTGAGTAACCGGTGCACCAGGTGACCTTGCTGTCCAAAATATCTGGGATGAACTTTTGTTTTTGTTCTTCGGTACCGTATTCCATGATGCCCGGGCCAACCCAGGCCAGCCCCATCATCGAGGTGCCCAGCGGTGGTGCCTTAGCGAGGGACATCTCTTCTTTAAGAATGGCCTGCTCAATGAGCCCGCCATCGCTGCCGCCGAATTCCTTCGGCCACGCAAAGCCAACCCAGCCCTTGGCACGTACTTTCTCCAGCCACGTGGCAAGAAAGTTCTTGTCGCGCTCCTCCTTCGGGGGCAGGTGCTCGGCAATAAATCCGCGCACTTCTTCGCGAAATGACTGCTCTTGTGGTGTGTAGTCAAAGTCCATTACAGACCTCCTAAAGTTGCAATTCTGTCCATGTGGTAGTCCGAGTCGCCGTACATTGGGCGCGCCCACTTTGAGCGCTTGAGATACAGCTGGGCATCGTAGTCGGCGGTAAAGCCAATGGCGCCATGCAGACCCACACCGTCTATGCCAATTTGAGCAAATGCGTCAGAGGCGTAGCCCTTCGCCATGGAAACTGCCTTGGCAAGCTCCTGAGGGCTGTCATCTACCGCCCAGGCGGCGAAATAGCAGAGCGAGCGATAGCTTTCGAGGTCCACAAACATGTCGGCTAGGCGATGCTTAACGCCCTGATATTGCCCAATGGGTTTGCCAAACTGGATGCGATCCTTGGCGTAGCCGCTGGTCATTTCCAAGATGGCGGCCCCAGCGCCAACCATTTCCGCGGTGGTAGCGACGCCACCACAGTCGGTCAAAAACGCCAGTTGCTCAGGATTGATGCCAAGCAAGTCCGCGGTGGTGATTTGTACACCGTCGATGTCCACGCTGGCCATGGGCTTGGTGCTATCAATCGTTGGTTGGGCCGTTACCTTAACCTGATCATTGCCGACTGCCGCCAACGCTAGCCCGTCAGGGCCTTGCACAGCCAGCAGCATGTAGTTGGCTGCCAATGCGTCATTCACAAAGGGTTTTTTGCCGTGCAGGGTGACTTTATCGCCATCGACGGTTGCCTTTGCGGTGACGGCCTCGGCGGCAATCCAATTAGCCTCGTCATACAAGCCTATGGTTACTACTGCCTCGCCGGATGCCATGGCAGGCAGCCATCGAGATTTTTGATCCTCGGATGCACAGTGCAATATGGCGGTGCTGGCTAAGGCGTGTGAAGCGATGGGCAGCGGACACAAACCCTCAGCAGCGGCCTCTAGCACGACGATTAGATCAATCCACTTGAGTCCAAGCCCACCATGGTTTTCAGGAATGGTCAGTCCCAACCAGCCAAGCTCGGCAGCCTGCTGCCACAGAGCCTGATCAAAGGATGTTTCATTAGTCGTAATCTCGCGCACCCGTGTCATAGGGCACGCCTCTTTCATAAAGCGCTGCACCTGCTCCTTCAGCAGATTCTGCTCTTCAGTAAATCCAAAATTCATATCCTCTCCCTCGAACGCTTTGCTCGTCGCCTAACCTCTATCTTCTGTCACGTCTGGAGCGTGCCTATTGCACAATGGTCTTTAGATACTACCACCGGCTCTCGCACTGGGTCATTATCCGGCGAATTGTCTGATGAATCGAGAAAGGGGAAGAGAGGTTATGGATCAACTATTGGACTTCACCGGCAAGGTTGCCTTAGTTACCGGCGGCAGTCGTGGGTTGGGTCGTGAGATGGCTCTCGCGCTTGCGGCGCGGGGCGCGGACGCGATTATTACCAGCCGTAAGGCGGATGCCTGTGAGGCCGTGGCCGCGGAGATTGAGGCGCTGGGTCGTCGTGCCATGGCCTACGGCTGTCATGTCGGCCATTGGGGTGAGATCGACGCCTTGGTTGAAGCGGCCTATGAGCGCTTTGGTAGGATCGATATCTTGATCAATAACGCAGGCATGTCGCCGCTATACGAATCGCTGTCGTCTGTTTCGGAAGAGCTTTTCGACAAGGTGATTGGCGTGAATTTGAAGGGCCCGTTTCGTTTGATGGCCAACGTGGGTGAGCGCATGGCGGCAGGCGATGGCGGCAGTATCGTCAACATCAGCAGTATCGCCTCGCTGCAGCCCTCGCCGAATTCCGAGCCCTATGGCGCAGCCAAGTCGGGCTTAAACGCGTTAACGCGCTCCTTCGCTTTTGCCTTTGGTCCTAATGTTCGGGTGAACGGTATTGCAGCGGGTCCGTTTCTCACCGACATTTCTAAGGCGTGGGATATGGCAGCCTTTGAAAACCAAGCCAAGTCACGACATGCCCTGAAGCGTGGCGGTCATCCAAATGAGATCGTCGGTGCGGCC
>JAYYHB010000124.1:0-6718 GCA_036157095.1 Pseudomonadota bacterium | reverse complement strand
GCTAGCAGCGTAAACTGCGGGAACTGGTACAGCGGGGTTCGTGGGGGACGCTGCTCGCCAAAACCGACAATATGGCTGTCTGGGAGCGTTAGATTGCTTACTTCATAGTCGATACTCCCTGTGCCCTGTAGACCCGAGACATGCCAGTTATCCAAAAAATCTATCTGCTCTGCGGGCATTAGGATCATGTGCTGGCTGGGTTTGCTATCGCCAGCCTTTACTAGGGCCCCGCCCAAAATCCAGTTCGCATTTTGGGTGCCCGATCCCCACTGCCAGCGCCCGCTGACTGTGACTTCTCCATTGTTTACTGACGCTTTGCCCGCAGGTGCGAATACACCTGCAATCATCGTATTGGGATGATTGAATATCGCTCGCGCTGTGTCCTCGGGAATGCTGCCCAAAGTCGATCCACTTGTGGCTGCAATAAAGGCTACCCAGCCGCAGGACGCGTTACCTTGCGCCAAACGCTCGAAAATCTGTGCACTGACCAGAGGGGATGCTTCCAATCCTCCCAAATACTGGGGTACGAAGAGCCGATAAAAACCAGCTTGCGCCATGGCTTCGCTGGCGTCTTCGCCAAGCTTGCGTGCCAGATCAAACTCTGCGGCTCGGCCCGAAAACTCAAGGCTTAAGCGCCGAGCATGGCCGAGCAGCTGATCGTCAGTCGAGTCTGTTCGAGGTTGGGTCATGGCTCGATCCTATGATAACTGATGGCTGTTGCTAGGCCGCTGAGCCTAGCCAATAGCCGGTCAATTGAATGCCTACAAGCAGGAATCCTCCCACCATAATGAACCAGTTAGCAACCGCTGCCTGGAAGGCGAAGGCCGAGCGACGCTGCCACCCAAAAACGGCGAGAACAATCACGGACAGTGCCATCAGCTGGCCAAATTCGACGCCTAGGTTGAATGCCAGAAGGTTGATCAATAGGCCGTCATCAGAGAGCGATATTTGCTGTAGCTTGGTAGCCAGCCCAAGGCCATGACAAAGCCCAAAGACAAAGACAGCAGCTCGCGTGTTGATGCCAAAGTACCAGTTACGATGCTGCGCAAGGTTCTCGAGGGCCTTATAAACCACGGACAAGCCGATAATTGCATCGACTAGATAAGGGTTAGCATTGGTCTCTAGCATGACGCCTAAAATCAACGTCAGACTATGACCTAGGGCGAAGAGGCTAACGTAGATAGCGACATCGCGGAATCCCCGCAAGAAAAAAACAACGCCTGCTAGGAACAGTAGGTGATCGAGGCCGGTCACCATATGTTTGGCGCCTAGATAGAGATAGGGCCAAAAGACCACGCCGGATTGAGCCTGCAGAAAAGCGGAATCACTGGTGTCGACGTTATGCGCAGTAGCTTGACCACTAAAACTCAGGATTAGGGCGAGAAGCCCACAAAGGAGGAGGTTGTTTCGGGTGCTGGGGTTTAAACCGCGCATCAAAGTCGTTGATTGAATTCTATCATGTTGCCACTCGGGTCATGAGTGAAAAACTGACGGCAAACATTCGGGATCTCACGCACATCGGAAGGCGCGAGGCCCTGCAGAGTCAGCGTCGCGTGGACTTCGTCAGCGTCGTCCACTGCTAAGGCAAAATGCTGCTCCTTAACAGGGGTACCGCTGTCGATGCCAAGCAGGTGGATTTCTTGCCCACCTGCCTGTATCCATGCGCCGGGAAAACCTAAGTCGGGCCGCGTTAAGAGCTCCAGATTAAGCACCCCAACGTAGAATTCGATGGCGGCATCCACGTCTTTCACATTAATAGAAACATGGTGAATGCCCTGGGTGCTAATCTGAGATGCCTGTGACACTATTTAATTACTCCTCACATATGCGTCTTAGGACTGAAGGCTGGCGAAGCTCTTGCCTTCGGCAACCAACTTTTCCAAGAGTGGTGCGGGTTTCCAGATAT
Organism: Pseudomonadota bacterium; assembly: GCA_036157095.1. Taxonomy (GTDB): domain Bacteria; phylum Pseudomonadota; class Gammaproteobacteria; order Pseudomonadales; family Azotimanducaceae; genus UBA4421. Next base: position 4,812 of record JAYYHB010000124.1, on the reverse strand, counting down.
CTCCACCGTATTCGGCTTCGAATTTCTTAATGTCGGCCAGAATATTATCGAGACCGATCTGATCCGCCCAAAACATTGGGCCGCCGGTAACTTCCGGAAAGCCATAACCGTTGATATAAACGATGTCGATATCGCAGGGGCGGATAGCGATACCGTCCTCCAATATACGCGCGCCCTCATTGATTAAGGGATAAAGACATCGCTTTAGCACCTCCTCATCTTCGATTGGCCGACGCTCAATACCCAGTTCCGCCGAGGTTTCCTCAACGATTTGCACAACCTCCGGGTCTGCCTGACCGGCGCGGCTGCCTTCCGGATAAATGTAGTAGCCTCGACTGGTCTTCTGACCATAGCGGTCCAGTTCACAAAGCTTGTCTGCGACCCGGGCAGTAATGGGCACGTCTTCGGGTTTCATGCCACCAAGCTTGCGCGCGCGCCAACCTAGATCCAGGCCGACCAAGTCATTCATCTGAAATGGTCCCATGGGCATACCAAAGCCGAGAATTGCATTGTCAACCTGATAGGGCGTCGCCCCTTGGAGAATAATTTCACCTGCCTGTCGGGTGTAGCCCGCGAGCATTCGATTGCCAATAAAGCCCGGAGCATTGCCGGATAGAACGGCGATTTTGTTCAGTGTTCGCCCTAGCTTCATAGAGGTCGCAATGACCTCCTTGCTGGTGTTTTCTCCGCGAACAATTTCTAGCAGCTTCATGACGTTGGCGGGACTGAAAAAGTGCAGTCCAATAACAGCCTCTGGGCGGCTGGTGGCCGCGGCCATTTTGTCGATATCCAACCCCGAGGTGTTGCTGGCTAACACAGCGCCGGGCTTGGCCACTGCATCCATCTTTTTGAAAGTCTCGACTTTGACATCGATGTTCTCGTAGATGGCTTCTATGATCACATCGACATCGGAAACATCCGCGTAGTCTGTCGTGCCTCGAATCAGCGACATGCGTTTATCGACTTCCTCTGCGCTCATGCGACCACGCTGCACCTGGATGTCGTAGTTCTTCTTAATCACGCCCAAGCCACGATCCAGAGCCTCTTGGTTCATTTCCACGGCAATGACTGGGATGCCGACATTCAAAAAAGACATGGCGATGCCGCCCCCCATGGTGCCGCAGCCGATGACCGCGGCGCTGGTAATGTCTTGAGTCGCCGTATCCTTCGGCACATCCGGGATCTTGGCGACCTCGCGTTCGGCAAAAAACATGTGAATTAAAGATTCGCGCTGCGGGTGATTCAAACACTTGCCGAAGCACTCTTGCTCTACCGCAATACCTGCATCGAAGTCACCCAGATTCACTGCGGCTTCAACGCACTGCACGATCATTTCCGGCGCGAAACGCTTGCGCATTTTGCGTGCGGCGTTCTTTCTCGCATTGTCAAAGATCTCGGTATTGTCGCGAGCCTGTCTGACAATCTCTTCTTCATCTCGGATTCGGCGAATTGGACTGCCTTTCGCAATGATGTCCGCAGCAAAAGACAGGCCATCTTCGACAATATCGCCCTCTGAAAGATGATCCGCGATACCCATTTGGACCGCAGCGGGGCCAGGGATTGGGTCGCCTGACAAAATGAAACTCAGCGCTTTTTCGGCGCCGATTAAACGTGGCAAGCGTTGGGTGCCGCCCGCACCGGGCAGCAGGCCAAGCTTGACCTCTGGTAACCCTACCGGCGCAGAAGGGGCGATCACGCGGTAATGACAGCACAGGGCAACCTCCAGCCCGCCGCCGAAGGCCGTGCCGTTGATTGCGGCAACAATTGGCTTGCTGCTGTTATCCATGGCCGCGAGGCAGTCGCCCAAACTTGGACCTTCGCTTTTGCCGCCAAATTCTGAAATATCCGCGCCGGCGATGAAGGCGCGTCCGGCGCCAGTCAGCACGATGGCTGCAACCGCATCATCTGCAAGTGCCTGGGTAAGACCATCGTGCAGTCCCTGACGAACTCCGGAAGACAACGGGTTAACCGGTGGATTGTCGATGGTCATAAGCGCGACATTGCCACGCACTTCGTAGTGTACGGTTCCTTTCATACTGCTCCCCTAAAGATGGAATGTAGGTTATTGGTCGGTGGCCGCTCGCACCAGCATGCCCTTCCCGAAAGTGTGCCCCAACTGAGTCGCGAAACCCAGCTCCAGGGCGACTCTACGTCCACGAGCTTGTCGAAGAGCTTGGCTTCTATGAGTATTCGTAATCTCCAGCATTTTATGTCAGGTTGCCGCCTCGAAAACGCTCACGAGAATGCCTGCATTGTCCGTCTTTGATTTTCACTGCCATAGCCTGTTTTCCGACGGCGCTTTGACGCCAAATGCATTGATTGGGCTCGCTGCTGAAAGAGGCGTGCAGCAACTGGCCATCACCGACCACGATACGACCCTCGCTTATACTCGGCAGCTGGCAGATCAGGCTAGAGCTGCCACGATAACCCTCATAAGCGGGTGCGAACTTTCCTGCGTATGGCAGCGCCGCGGTATCCACATTGTCGGCTTAAATATGGACATTGCTCATCCTGTCTTTGTGCGGGCCATGGTTGAACAAGCCAAGGCAAGAGATCGACGCGCTGAAAAAATCATCCGAGCGCTCCAGCGCCTCGGATTCTCAGTGAGCCAGGAACAAATACAGGCGATTGCGGGCCAGAGCGTGGTTGGTCGCCCGCACTTCGCTGAACACTTGGTAAGAACAAAGCAAATGCCGTCAATCGCGGCGGCTTTCAAGCGGGCGTTGGGCGCAGGACGACCCGGCGACATCAAGGCCGACTGGCCAACGATGGAATCCGTGGTCGGTTGGATCAACGAAGCAGGAGGTGTCGCTGTTATTGCACATCCGTTCAAATACAAAATGACCTTGACCAAGCTGCGCAGCCTGCTTGGAGACTTTGTGGAATTGGGGGGGCAAGGCATAGAGGTGGTCACGGGGCATCAGCAGACAAAACATACGCAAACCCTGACCGATCTGGCCCGGCGATTCGATTTAGCAGCCTCGGCCGGTTCGGATTTTCATCGCCCGGGTCAACCATGGGCCGAGCTCGGACGCGCCAGCGCACTGCCGGAACGGTGCATGCCAATCTGGAAGCTATGGTCAGCATAGTCGAGAACCACCACGCCTCCATGGAATGTGATGTTCTGATCTAGGTGCTGGCGCTAGCGGTCTGATGTGCGCGATCCACGCCGGTCGTCGCGGATTGAAGGCCACGGTATTGGAGAAGGGCCCAAAACCCGGGTTAAAAATATTGGTGTCTGGCGGTGGACGCTGCAACTTCACGAATTTGTGGGCCGACCCTGAGGGTCACTACCTTTCCGAAAATCAGCACTTTTGTATTTCCGCTATGAGGCGCTACCCGGTTTCGGCGTTCATAGACATGGTAAATGCCCACGGCATCGCATATCACGAGAAGAAGCTTGGCCAACTCTTTTGCGATCACAGCGCCCAAGACATTGTTGCAATGCTGCTGAACGAAGCGGAACAAGTGGGCGTGGACATTCGCCTCAACAGTGAAGTATCCAAGATCGTGCCTGGCACGGCTGGTTTTCGCGTTGCCGTTGCGGTAGGCAAGCCAGCAGAAGTGTCGGCCAGGTACGCGGTTTCAGCGCCGAAAGTGGTGCTTGCCAGCGGCGGCTTGTCGTTGCCGAAAATTGCTTCAGACCTTGCCTATCGCACCGCCAGCGAACTGAACATGAGCATCGTTTCTCCATGTCCGGCCCTGGTACCACTGACCTGGAACAACGCTGATAAGGCAGTTTTCGCCGACCTGAGCGGCGTTTCCGCGGAGTGTGAAGTGACCTGCGGCGGGCAGTCCTTTCGAGAAAATCTTCTCTTCACGCACCGAGGATTAAGTGGACCCGCCATTTTGCAGGCCTCATCTTACTGGCAACCTCAGGAGAGTTTGTTCATCGATCTGCTACCGCATTTCGATTTGCTGACAGAACTTGAAGTAGCGCGGCACCAACGAGGTAAATCCCGACTTTCGGCAATTTTAAAGGGTGCGCTGCCGAACCGGCTCGTTGATGCAGTTTCCGGAACTTGGTTCGAAGACACTACGGTTGCGGAGATGAGCTCATTGCAGCGCGTAGCCGCAGCGGAGCAATTTCACCGCTGGTGTTTCAGCCCGGGGGCACTGAGGGCTATCGAACAGCGGAAGTCACCCTGGGGGGTATATCTACTGCTGAATTTTCGTCCAAGACCTTCGAGGCGAAGAAATATAAAGGTTTCTATGCCATCGGCGAGGCGTTGGATGTGACGGGATGGCTTGGCGGGTACAATTTTCAGTGGGCATGGGCGAGTGGCTATTGCTGCGCTCAACATCTTTAGCCCTCGAACACATATGTCGTCTGTCCCGAATCTCTCCAGTTCTTATACGAGCCTTTGTAAAAGCGTAGTTGGACGTTAAGCTATAATCCGATCTTCGCTCTCTATGCAGAGGGCTGATCTCATCGCACGCGGTGCAAGTGGGCGACATAGCGAGTCAGGCTCGGGATGCCACGTACCGAAGAGCGTCATATCAAACGACAAAGAGGGTGTTGCCTTGAGCAATAGACAAAAGTTTTATATCAACGGCCAGTGGGTCGAACCTTCGACGAGCGATACGCTCGACGTGATTAATCCAGCTACTGAGCAGCCAATCGAAGCCGTTGCCATGGGCGGCGTTGCCGATGTTGACAAAGCCGTTGCGGCCGCGAAAGCCGCTTTCGAGACGTTTTCACAAACAACCAAGGAAGAGCGAATAGCGCTTTTAGAAGCGGTTATCGCCAAGTATGCCGAGAGAATGGCAGATATTGCCGGGGTGATTAGCGAGGAAATGGGCGCGCCCTCG
>JAYYHB010000123.1:0-21604 GCA_036157095.1 Pseudomonadota bacterium | reverse complement strand
CTCTCTCCATGCTACGGGTCCGGGTCTTTTTGGGGATTTTGAGGGGGTCTCGAGTCACGAGTATGTGGTGTACATTGGACGAATCTGGGGTTTCACACGACTCGCTGCGCAGCAATTTGCCGTCTCTATCAACCACGCTAAAAGTCATATGTTCCGAAATTGTGCCGTTGGCGTTGTAGCCGAAGAACAGCATTTCTCCGTTTTCAGGATCAATTTTTGGGTGTGCGGTCATGGGTCCTTTCAGCTTCCCACCGTATATATGCGGTCCAATTGATTCGAGGGTATGGGGATCCAGCTCAAAAGGTGCGTGACCTTCCTCCAAGGCCAATAGTTTACCGCCATGCCATATGATGTTCGTGTTGGCGACACCGTCGGTTTCCAAACCTGCCACGCTGTCATCGTTGTCCAAGGGGTTGAATGCACTGAAGAGCGATCGTCCGGCTTCCCGCTCCTTTTGCCACTTGATCGTGCGAACCCAGCGATTGCGATAGGCCACTCGCCCGTCCTCAACGTGAAAAGCATGCACCATCCCGTCACCGCCAAACCAGTGGTAATGACCTCTGGGAGCATATTGGGGGTTGGGGCCGTTGCGGTAAAAACTGCCGTTAAGCGCCCTAGGTATTTCGCCTTCGATGACCAGATCGTTGACGTCGCATTCCATCTGCAAGGGCGCAAAGCCGCCCCTTAAATTAGGGTGGTTTGGAAAAGGTTGAGCCATAAAGCACCTCAGAATTTTTCGGTTGCTCAGACTACTTCAAATCAACTCCTACGGGACAGTGATCAGAGCCTAAAACGTTGGGCCAAATAAACGCCTCTTTCACGCGCTTCATGGCGGAGCTTGATGCGTAGACATAGTCGATACGCCAGCCCACATTCTTCTCCCTAGCGCCTCCAAACTGTCGCCACCAAGTATAGTGATCGGGTTCATCAGTATGGGTTGCTCGAAACGTATCTACCCATCCTTCGCTCAACACTTGGGTCAGCATGTCGCGTTCTATTGGCAAAAAACCGCTTGCCTTGTGGTTGCCCTTTGGGCGCGCCAAATCTATTTCATGATGCGCCGTATTAAAGTCTCCCAACACATAGACTCTACCGCGCCTGCGGAGCTGGTTTAGACGATCAAATACGGCCCTATAAAAGTCGAGCTTGTAGCTGACCCGAGAATTATCTCGATCCTTGCCGTTACCCTTTGGAAAATAAACGCTGGCGACAGCAAGGCGGCCAAAATGCGCGACAATGAAGCGACCCTCGTCATCAAATCTCGCCTCGCCAAGGCTCGTTTCGATCTTGCTTGGTGCGACGCGACTAAAAATCGCGACACCGCTATAACCAGGTCGCTTCGCTGGCGAGAAACTAACATGCCAATCTTTAGACTCAGTAATCTGCGAAGGAAGTTGCTCAGGAAATGCGCGAACTTCCTGAAGCGCCACGATATCTGCGCCACTTCGCTGCAAGAATGAAATAAATCCCTTTTTAACGCAGGCACGCAGACCGTTTACATTCCACCCAACGATGCGCATCTCTTCACTCACTTCACTATAGCCACTCTTAATCAGCGGATCTTCGTATCATCGAAAGCATCTTTTCAGTCAGACAAAAGGATGAAAGGTAATAAAAAGCAGATAAGGTTCGTCGAGCAATCATCGTCGAAGAAGTATGGCTGCCCAACGAAACAGGTTAAACGCGTCGGCTAAGGCGGCCGAGACATAGGTTAATGCAGCAGCCCGAAGTATGCGCTTGACCGCGAATTCTTGATCCCTAGGTATGTAATTTCCCTGCCTCAGTATGGGCATAGCTTTACCGAAACTCGCGTCCCACTCGGTCGGCAGAGTCACCAAGTGAAGGAGCATGCGAAGCAATAGCCCAGACAAACCCACAACACCAGTGAACAAAACAGGCACGGGATGGCGCGTCACGAGACCGATGATCGGTGCGACTGCCATGACGCCCACGCTAAGCTGACCCAGAAAATTTACCATTGGCACTAATTTCGTTCGCGCGTTCAGACGTGCATCGTTTTGCTCGTGCTGTATGGCATGGCCTACTTCATGAGCCGCAATGGCTACCGCGGTGAGCGACTTGCCATGCCAGTTCTCCTCGCTCAGCCTCACCATTTTACTCTGCGGGTCGTAGTGATCACCCAGCTCCGTGATTTCGGCTTCAACACCCTTTAGCTCGAAGCGCTCGATCAGGTGCTTCGCGAGTTCACCACCAGTCCCGGGCATGTCGGCGATGTCATTGGCATAGCGCTTCATCACCCAGCGCACCCAAAGCGAGGGCGTAAAAACTAACAAAAGCAGCAATGAAAAAAACCAAATCATCTGCTAATCCTGGTACCGCGTGAGCTACCGCTAATAGCCAGTGCTCTCACGTTTTGTTTCCGCCGTGCCTCTCGCGGCGGCAAGTTCACGAGCCGCGTTTTTCGCCATATGACCTGACTCGGAGCCAAGGGTGACAAAGTTAAACCCGAGGGCAAGGTACTTCTGCGCGTATTCTAGGCTGGACGTATGAATACCTGCGGCAATTTTGTGAGTCTGGCATTTCTCTAGCAACTCTTTAACCACGGCCAAGTGCTCGTCCTGAGGCTGATCGCCCATGGCGGGTAGACCTAAGGACAGGGCAAGGTCCGCTGGCCCGATATAAATGCCGTTCAGTCCTGGTGTACTCATAATTTCGTCGGCGTTGGCAATTCCATCAGAAGTCTCGATCATAGCAATACAGGCGATTTGATCATTGGCCTCCAGTGCGTAGCCGCGCCCGCCGTACAATGCTCCACGAATCGGTCCAAAGGAACGGTTTCCTAAGGGCGGGTAACGACAGGCCATCACTGCTTGCTCAGCCTCTTCACGGTTATTCACCATGGGAACGATGACACCGTAGGCTCCGGCATCCAGGGCCTTCATAATTTCATAAGGCTCGTTCCAAGGCACCCGCACTAGGGGTGTGGCGCTGGAATTAGAGATCGCTGGAAGCATATTCACCAGGTCTGTGTAGTCGATTAGTCCGTGCTGCATGTCGACGCAGACCCAATCGAATCCCAGCTTGGACATTGCCTCCGCAGAATAGGCATTCGCCAGACTGAGCCAAAGACCAATGGTCTGCTCGCCTCGTTGCCAAGCCGCCAATGATGTATTTTCCCGCATCGTTGCATCTCCTCAATGGAACTTCGCTCTTTTGGAGCCGAATTAATTTTTTCAGTCATCGTCTAATGGCGACAGGAATGTCGAAAAACAAAGTAGACTTTATTCGTCCTTTTTCATGAGACGTTATTATAGTCCTTCGTCGAAGATTTTGGTTGTGCCAAATATGACTCTGAATCAGCAATTTATTGATCTTGGAAATGCGACCCGGGAACTCATCGGTCTTCTCAGTGAGGCAGACGAGCGCTTTTGGGTAATGTGTATGCAGCGAGCGCTGCCTAAGATCGAAGATCACGAGCTCGCGGGGGCTACCTTAGTGCTCGGCTGTTTTGGTGGTATCGACACTTTTTCAGACCTGCAGCTTCGTAAAGAACTGATAGATTCCGATCCGGTTCGCTATCGCAACCTAAACGGACGCTTGGATCACTTGCGAACCAGAACGTTTGAGGCAGCTCGGCGCATCGCTGCACGACAAACTTGGTAAACGACCTTGCGTCACTGGGTCAATTAAAGGGGAAATAAGATGGAGCTATGGACAGCTGCTACGCCAAACGGCTGGAAAGTTAGCATTATGATCGAAGAACTTATTGAGGCCGGTTCGGAGCTGGGTGAGGTTTCCGTCAGAAACATTGACCTTGCAAAGGGCGAACAATTCTCCGAGGAGTTTTTGGCCCACAACCCTAACGCAAAGATCCCAGTCTTGATCGACGGCAAACGCAGCGTTATGGAGAGCTGCGCTATTCTTCAGTACTTGGCGGAGAAATTCCCGTCGCCACTATTGCCTGAGGGTGAAGCACGTTGGGATGTTCTTCCCTGGGTTTATTGGCAGGCAGCCAATGTAGGCCCAGTATTCGGCAATAAACTCAGCTACACGCGCTATATGGATTCGGTGGCAGACGACGCCAAGGCCCACCCTCTAGAGCGGTTCGGTACTGAAGCTCTGCGTCTTGCCGGCGTAATGGAGAAGCAGCTGCGAAACCATTCATGGATTGCGGGGGATACCTTTAGCATTGCCGATATCGCCCTATATCCGTGGCTTAGAGGTTACAAATGGAGCAAGGTGGATATCACCCTCACACCAGCGGTCTTGGACTGGGTGAATCGCGTTAGGGCGCGACCAGGCGTTGAACGCGGTATTGCTTATGGCGTTCCCGCTGGGGAAATCGATCGGTGGAGCGAGGAGCGTAAGGCCCAATACCGCAAAAACGGCGCGCAAATCGCTAATCCCTCAGCGGATTAGTCTGAATCAAAAGGCAGAAAAATCTGGCTCGCGACGATCTTTGAATGCCTCGATGGCTTCTTGGTTGGCTGGCCCTCCCATCAGACTAGCTAATCCCGCCGTCTCAATTTCACTGGCTTCGCGAAGAGCGTCGCGGCGTGGTGCCATCAGCAATTCCTTCGTAGTAATTAACGATGCCAAAGGTTTGGAGGCAAGAGTTTGAGCCCGCTCCAATGTGCGCGCAAGCAACTGATCGTCAGCAACTACCTCAAAAACAAGCCCGTATTCCTTGCAGGTGTGAGCATCCAGCCACTCAGAACTTAGCAGCACCCAGTTCGCATTCTGTGGGCCCATTATAACTGGGAAGGTCACCGTACTTGCTGCCTCAGCGGTTAGACCCAAAGCGGTGAAGGGGCACCGAAGCTTGGCGCTTTCGGCCATAAACACAAGATCTGCCAATCCCGTAATCGTACAGCCAAAGCCAACACCCAGGCCATTGATGGCTAGCAGGATGGGTTTGGGAAACTCAACGAAGGCCTCGAACATGCCTGCAAAACCGTGCACAGGTAGCGAGCCTTTACCGGGTCTATCAGATAGGTCCATACCGGCGGAAAACGCTCTACCCTCACCGGTAATGATGAGAACTTTCACCGAATCGTCCCCTTCTGCGGCTAATAGATCTTCCGCCACGGCATCAAACATTGCTTCGCTGAAGGCGTTTAAGGCTTCAGGGCGATTGAATCGCAAAATTCGGACAGCGCCTTCATTATGTGTTGTCGTCAACATTCTAATTCCTCTGTTTTGATTTTGACCTACTAGCGGCCCGATGAAGCCGGCACCCCATGCAATAGGGCGATATCTGCCGCAGATGCCGCCCAGCGATGGTGAGCGAGCTCTTGATAGGCCTCGCTGTCATACCATGCCCTTGCCGCAGTGTCGTCTGCAAAGCGAATTAGCACGGTGCGTGTGCACGACCACCGCCCCTCGAGCACAGCGGGTGCTTCGTCGACGGCTAAAATCTCCCCGCCATACTGAGCAAAGACATCCATAAAACGTGCCTCATATTGGGCATAACGATCGCGATCATGAATATCGATCTGGGCGACTACGAAAACGCTCATCACTGTCTCCAGCAAACCTCACCATCGTAGCTTTATTCAAAACGCCGCACACCATGTCACACACGGCAAAATAACCAACGTCGAGAGCTTTGCAGGGGCTGCATCTCTGGCGCACTGCATGTGGCCACCAAAAGTTTGGAGAAATCTAAGAACCTGATCCGCGGGCCTTGTGCGGCAATATAGTTATTATTGCTATCAACAATTTTGAGTAGATTTGTTGTACTAGCACGGCTAACCCAGCGCTAACCTTTGATACATATCTAGTCTTTATGAGCGTACTACGCAGGCCCGGAAATCGCGCAGGTTGTTACAGACCAACTTCGCTGAACGGTTTGGCGTTACCAGAGCGACTTGCAGTCACTGGGAGACAGGCCGGGCGAAACCTTCAACCAAACACATTGAGAAAATTGCAAATTTGTTGGCGATGGACGCCAACTGGCTCATCACTGGCGCGAACAGCATGGGGCAACGTACCGCACAGAAGGCCGCTTACAATCTCGCTCACGAGGGCAGGGCGTCATACGTGGAATCTTTCTACAAAGAAGCGCAAAAAGCCGCCGTCGAGTATTTTTCGCTCTCGGTTGGTCAGCGCAAGCTGGTTAGAGACCAAATAAGGTACTCAACCCTTAACAGCAAAAATTTCATGATATTCAAATCCCTGACCGGTTTTCGAAAAGACCACGACAGAGCCAAACACCAAGAATTGACACCTTACCCACAGCTAGGGTTTTCGAGAAGAAAATATCCAGCGCAACGTGTCGGCAAAGGTAGCGCCGGCATGTCGCAGATTGTGTCCACCGGTACCGAAATCGAAGCGATGGTCATATCCAGCGTATGCCAGGGCGTCAGCCATCTGCTGATTCGCCAGAGGCCAGCTGCCCGTAACAATGTTGGCGTCACGCTCCCCGCTCTGTAGAAACACACGAAGCGGTTTGCGCGGCGTGCTGCGGATCAAATACGGGTAGTTGTTCGCCCCGCGAATATTTGTGAACGAACCACAATGACTTATGACCCGCGCAAATTGTCCGGGGAAATACCAAGCTGCATTGAACGCGCACATACCGCCGCTGGAGATACCGCACACACCGCGGCGGGCAGGGTCTGATGTAAATTCAACCTGCAGTTCGCGCTGCACAAAGGGCAGCACGTCTCGCAGGAGAAACTCACCATAAAGGGGCGTACAAGAATCGTACTCAAAACTGCGCTGGCGATGGGCAAGGTGATAGCGGACCTGATTGTCGGATTCCAAGGCGGCTTTCTCCGGCACGCCGGGCATGACGAAGATCGCTGCAGTCGGCCTTAACTCGCCCTGCTTTAACAAGTATTCCAGCACTCTCGGAACGCGTACTGGCCCTCGATCGCTACGGTACGCCTCGCCGTCATTAAAGATGAGTAAACTCAGCGGTTCGTCACCATAACCACTTGGCGGCAGATAGACGCTGATTTTTCGCTGCGTGCCGGCAAATACTTCACCTTGATTCCATTGCTCGTAGGTGTGAATCTCTCCTTCGAGATCATCAGAAATTTGCGCCTCTGGACAGGGGTGATAGTGAACATCACCAGCCGTTGCCAGAGACTCATCGATATCACTAATCGCTCGGCCGTTCACTTGATAGCCCCGGGCATGCTGGTCTTCCCAAGGCACGTCGAGGCCAAGGGCCTGATAGGTTTTTACATCCATTGCTTGTCCTTTTTCGTAGTGTCAGCCGACTAGGGCCTGATACACCCGCGCTCTCAATTCACGCCGAATTGGATAGGTCGAGGAGGGTATCAACTGGGTCAGGAATACCACGAAAAGATCCTTCTCGGGATCTACCCAGAAAAAGGTGCTCGCTGCGCCACCCCAATGATGCTCCCCCTTCGAGGCAATGATTGAGGCTTTCACCGGATCCAGCACTACCGCAAAGCCCAAACCGAAACCTATACCGTCGTAGCTCGTCTCGCTCCATACCGGCTGACCCATACCAGCCATATCAGAATTATCAGGCAATTGATTTGTTCGCATGTAGCGCAAAGTGGACGGTGCAAGTATGCGTTCACCGTCGAGTTCTCCTTCATTGATCAGCATCTGGCAAAAACGGGCATAGTCACCTATCGTGCCAACGAGACCGCCCCCGCCAGAGTGAGAGCCCGGTGCCTCAAAGTAGACCGACTGGGCTGAGCCTTCCTGCAGGACAAGGCCTCCGCGCTCGTCCTGAGGCACGCGGGTTGCGGCGCCACCCACCGAGCTCATGTCTCCACCCACCTTGGGCGCATAGAGTGACGCAAAGCGGTGCTGGGTCTGCTCTGGTACGGAAAAACCTGTATCCACCATCTTCAGCGGTGCAAATATCCGCTGTTGCAAAAAGGCCGCCAAACTCATGCCAGACAAAACCTCAACCAGTCGTCCGAGCACATCTGTCGCAACGGAATAATTCCACTGGCTCCCAGGCTGGCACAGCAAGGGGATGGACGCCAATCTTTTGGTGATATCGGCCAGGGACTCTGAACGGCTCTGAAACTCTATGGCCTCTTCGCGATACTGTGCATCCACAGGATTGCTGTTCATGAAACCGTAGGTTAAACCCGACGTATGGTTCATCAGATGCTTCACGAGCATGGGCGTGCGCTGGGTCGTTACGTCAGAAATGGGCGCGTCACCACCAGACCATACAGGAGTAGCCTCGAACTCAGGCAGGTACTTGGCAACGGGATCATCAAGCTGAAAACAACCCTCTTCGTAAAGCATCATCGCTGCGACCGTCGTTATCGGCTTGGTCATTGAATAGATGCGCACAATGGTATCGGGAGCAAACACTTTGCCCTGTTCCTTGTCCGCGAAACCCGCGCACTGCAGATAAGCGATCTTACCTCGTCGGGCTACGAGGGTACTCGCCCCCGCCAGCTTTCCCTCCCCCACTTGCAGCTCTAGCCAGCGGGTTATGCGCCCCAAACGCTCTTCCGAAAAACCCAAAACAGACGGGTCAACCTCGTCCAACATATCTTGTTCTCCTGCCTCAAGACCCTGTTTCTTATTTGAGAATAACTGATCGTCCAATAACACAATATCTGCGACTACCATCAACCCTTATACGGCTTAAAGCGACAATTCAGGGCTTTGCGCCGTCGCGGGCAAATGACTCACCCGAACAAACGAAGCGCTAATAGTGGTCCGGACAATGGGGGGCGAAGGTAGTGGAAAACAGCTGGTCCGCTCTGGCGATAGCCTGCTCACTGCCTGCGAGTTGACCCCAGTTAGCCAGCGTTCGGGCCGAGTACATGCCGCTATACAGGCCCGCCAGCGCTCTAATCGACAGCTGTATATCAGGCATATCGTTTGTTGCAGTTACCTTCGCCTCTTCTTGTGGGTAACCAGGCGTATCGATTCGCCAATTGCCATTGTTCCAGGGCGCAAGGTCGTCTCCAGCAATGCCCAAAACAAGATGCTTCTCATGATCGTAGCCACGCTGAGAAAGTGCCCCGGCTACGTCTACGATACGCCACCATGTCCCGTCGGAATCCCTACTGTGCAACATTCGCGGCTCCTTCATAAGGCTTTGCGCCGGATCGTCCATGGGCGCATTCGACCAACTGATCCGACCTACGAGATCGTGTCTCGCAAAAAACTGCCAAAGGCTTCGTACAGCTCCCATGTTGAGCCAGGAAAAATCGCGAATTTTTATCTCTTGGGGACGGGAAGCATGCTTAACCTGGCCCGCGCGGAGCGTATAAACCGCATAACCCTGAGGGGAATTCTTGTATCCAGCTATAGCAACGTAAACCGGCCCGTCCGTGGCACTGCCTCCCTCTTCAGACAACACCGAGTTCAGCCATAAAGACTTACCGCGATGTAAATAGCCAGTGCGCTTGGCGATGAAGGTTTTGTATACCTCTCGAATGTCTTCCAAAACTTCAATCGGTCGATGTCGACTCACCGAGTAGGTATCCAGAGAGGATTCATTCATTAACGCGATATCGACAGTATCAACGGCGTACTCGCGGTTCATGCCCGCACGCGCAAAGCCATAACGCTGATATATCGCTGCCTGAGATGCCCACAAACCCGCCACACTTTGTCCGCGCTCGCGCTGCTCGGCAAAAGCCCGAGTAATAATTTGGCGCAGTAATCCTCGGCGTCGGTATTCCGGACGCGTGCCCACAACGGAAATCCCCGCCATGGCCATGGCGCGCCCATTGGCCCGAATCGTGAAAGGAAAAGCCGCATAGGAGGTCGCCATAAGGGGGCGCCCGTTCTCATCTTTCGCCCCACGATCGAAGGCGCACAACGTCCATTCAGGTCGGTTGCCAGACACTGCGATATTGTCTTCGCCATCGCCAAAAGCGCCGCCATAAGAATAAGACGCCATAAGCCCCAGTTGGCCCATTTCCTCGGTGGAGGCGGGGCGTATATCGATATCCATTGTCTGTTTGCCTAAACGAAGGATTATTCTCCCCCGCTAGCGTCCTGAACGGCGAGGGCCTCCTTCTCGAGCAACCTAGCGCCACGTAAAATGTTGCCCATAGCGTAGTTACCCTCGTGGCAGGCGTACTCGTAAACCTTGGCGTCGTCACGCTTCCAAACGTAGGCACCGCTCCAGGGCGCAGTCCACGCCGTATCGTCCCTCACCGTGAAGTCGTAAAGCAGGTTGCCATTTTCCAGCGGTGTAAATCGCTCCGTCAGGTGCAAATTTTCGTCCCCGCCGTAAAGGCCCGTTTCCTCTTTAAAATTTGTCGTCTCCACAACGAGGGTATCGGCTTCCCAGCGACCAACCGAGTCCCCTAACCATTTTTTATTCGCTGAAGGGCCATGTTCGGCATTCATCCTGACTATGCGCGCATCGTGAACCATCTCAAGCAAAATCATGACATGGTCATCACTCTGCACGATACGCTTAAAGTTGTTGTACAAGCCCGGCAAGCTAGGTGGTCCAGCGCTGAAGCCGAGTAGGCAGCGCTCAGCCAAGGCCAAACTTTCTGGGCCATCGAATGGTCCGGGGCCCAGCTTATCAAGCCAAGACGCCGTCCCATCATTGACGTGGGTGAAGGACGAAAAATTCTCGGCCATCTGCATCATGCCCCGACGCGTCATGGGCGGCTGACGACCATTTGGCGGATCATAGATTATAGAGGTGCGGATTTTACCATCTACCTCCGACAAATCGTTGCCGGGATCGACCCAAAAGGAATTATACCCTCCGACACCGCCAGCCCCGTAGTCCTGAACGCCGTCGCCCCCTTTTACGGGGGCACTGCGGTTAGGGTCGCTCACATCCTCGGCATCACTGCGCAGCAAACCGCTAAGCTTTTTGAATTCCTCGGCCTCAGTAGGTGTCATGAATTGCTTATCACCCAGCTGCGTGGGTCGGTTCAACGGTGTCAGCGTACCGCTATCGTAAAATCCAGAAAGATCAGGCTTGCCTGCAGCGGTTCTTTTAATCTCAGCAAAGGCTGACACACTAATCAAGATACCAAGTGCACTAACAAGACATGACCGAATAAACATTACATTCCCCTTACTTAAGAAGGGCGGCAAATTATGCCGCCGAAAAATGTGCCAGGCGCTCTGTAATGAGCGCGTCGGCCTCGCTCATAATGCGATCCATCAGCTCTTGAACTGTTGGAATATCGTACACCAAACCAGCGACCATGCCGCATGACCAAGCGCCCACATCCATGTCGCCTTCAGTCATAACCTTCGGATAGACACCTGCCACCTCGCCGACAATGTCCTCAAATTTAAGATCACTGCCCATGGCCTTTTCTTTCTCGAGCAAGCGCTCAACCGCCGGGTTAGTCAGCACGCGTTCGGTGTTGCGCAATGGACGCATAACCAACCGAGTATCCAGCTCAGAAGCGTTCAGAATCGCTTGCTTCACATTTTCATGCACTGGAGCCTCCTTAGTGGCGATAAAGCGCGTGCCCATGTTCATGCCTTCTGCGCCCATAGCCAAGGAAGCAACCAGGGAACGAGCATCGGCCATGCCACCGGACGCTACAAAGGGAATCTCCAGTTCGTCCGCTGCCCGAGGCAACAAAATAAAGTTAGGAATATCGTCCTCGCCGGGATGGCCGCCGCATTCAAAGCCGTCCACAGAAACTGCATCACAGCCAATGTCTTGCGCTTTAATCGAGTGCCGTACCGAGGTGCACTTGTGAATCACCTTGATATCGGCCTCTTTCAGTTGGGGTAACCACTTTGCAGGATTGTTGCCCGCGGTTTCCACAACCTTAACGCCACTTTCGATAATGGTGTCGACCAGGCCCGGATAATCCGGTGGGGTAACGGAAGGTAGGAAAGTTAGGTTTACGCCAAAGGGCTTGTTCGTCATTTCCTGACAACGCGCAATCTCTTTGGCGAGCTTCTCTGGAGTGCCTTGAGTCAGACCAGTAATAATGCCCAGACCGCCTGCATTGGATACAGCCGCCGCCATTTCGGCCAGGCCAACATAGTGCATGCCACCTTGAATCACAGGATGCTCAATGCCAAAGAGTTCGGTTATTCGGGTTTTCATAGGAATTCTCGTGTTATTAATTTAGTCGCTGTGCTTTCTCCATTGATGCTGACCGACAGTCACTTTGACTGTCAACTCTTACCAAAAACCAAAAAGGTATTCTTACGAATTTTAGACGCCAGCGTTCAGACGAGCAGAAATCAAAGGCAGTTGGGCTCTACCTTGAAAGGGTTCCTCACCCAAAAAAAATGTGGGTGCGTAGCTCACGCCAAGTTTACTCGCCTTGTCATAAACACTACCCAGGGCATCGCTGCCGGAAGATTGCACGAATTCATGCCAGTGAGTTGGAGCAAATTCTGCCTCACCCAATATCTGCTGCAGTTGCTCGGTAACCACCGATAAATCGCTAATATCGACGTGATCTCGCCAAAGCTGCTGAAAAATCCGGCAGACGTAGTCATCTACCCTTGCCGGTGCGATCTGCTGAAGCCAGATGAGGCCCAAGTTGGCGTTAGCGCTCTCCATATGCATATAAATGTCCCTTAGCGGATGCGGGGCATAGCGCTGAATATCAAGAGCAATGTATTCACCGCGCACCCGTCTGTGCCGCGCAGCTCTGTCTTCATCCGCCGCATATGAAGCAGGCTTTTTTAGCGGCTTGTGTTCAAAAGGGTGCCAAGACAGGACGATCCCTTTGGCTTTTAGCTGCATAAGCGCTGGCAGCGCCAGGTAGCTGTTGGGACTGGCAAAATCGAAGAACACGGGGAGCGACTGCTGAGTTTGGCTAACGCCGGGTACTGACGCACATTTTTCAAGGGCCAGGTCGTCGAGGTCTGCCGGCAGAGCATAGGCAACGTCGGGCAGCGGTTTTTCCTGATTTGCCAATAACGCAGCGATTCTTGGTAAGTGCTCACGGCCAAAAAACTGTGCAGGCAAACCTCTGCGGTCTAAGTGTTCAATCAACTGATATGTCGGCACCCCGTAGATGCCGGCGTCAAAGGTATTGCTTTGAGCCTTGTCGTTGAACCTTGCGCCATCACCTTGGGCGAAGGCCACAAAACCATCCGTGGGCGCGCCAATCTGAGCAAGCACGGCAACCACGGCATCCAGGTCCTCGGCGTCAAACTCCCGCCGCCAAAATGGCAAATAAATGGCGTCTATATAACTCTGCAGCCAGCCCTTGGGATCGTTTTGCGATGCCAGACTTTCGTGACGCTTGAGCCACCACATGCCAATGGCCAGCAGGTTTGTATTCCAAATTTTCACGGTGCCGCGGATGGTCTGATCCACCAAATTGGCGTACCGGCGACAATCGAAATACGCATACTTCACACCAGACCACTGCTCTTGGCTGCGGCTTTGTTTCTCGACTTTGCCGTCCTTGGCCAACTTCGCGGTCCCCAGGTAACTGCCGATATCGAGCACAAATGGACGCCAGTCTGCATGCAGATGGAGTTTGGCCAACATTTGCCGAGTGGGTTCAATGGCCAAAAATGCATAGGGGCTTTTGAAATCGATGTGCACGATCAGGGGCGCCTGGCTTTTCGCCAGATGATTGGCATCTAACGATTGACCCTCAGATCTCAGGGGTAAAAGAATATCCATCACCTGCTTCGCGTCAGCGTATCGAGCTGACGGTTTCAGTACCGGGGCGGTACGCTCGCAACAAATTCTGCTGCAGAGAAGCTTCATCGAAAAGCGGCGCGTGAAGCACCTCGTTCGCATAGTCGACGGCCTGATCACTGTAATGCTGCGAAGATTCATCTAGGGTGGCACTCCCAAACTGATGCACGCCTTCGACACTGAGCTGACCATCTGCATCCCAAGCGACAAGGTAGTACAGACCATCACCAGCGACATTGGTCAAAAAACCCTCCTCCTTTAAGCCTCGACCGTAGATGGCGCGCAAAATGTCTGGGCCGCCGCCCACCGGCACATTCACCTCACCTCGCACGTGTCGGTTGACCTCTCCCCAAGGCGGATCTAAACGGCCTTGAGCCGCGAGCAGCGTTTCGGCGCACTCGCCCAGCAACTCGGCGACCTGCTCCGCATCATGCGTGTCGCGATCTTTTTGACGCTCAGCAGCGAGCAAAACACAAGTGCCTAGTGCGGCACTCGTATTCGCCACATCGGTACCCAAATCCCACTGCGCGATCACATGTTGCGCCTGCTGCAGCAGGCCGTCTGCAAACTGCTGCGCCTTGATCTTTTCCAAATAGGCAACGTAGTACGTTGCAGGCGAATAAAATTTATCGTGCTTAATAGCGTAAAACTCCGCAGCGCTGATGGTGGGTCCAAACTGCGCGAAGAGCTCAAGTCCTCGGTGGGCGCGATTGGTCATATCCATTTGAAAACCGTGTTCAGGCTCATAGCTGCTCTCCACCAGATTTTCTGAGCTGGCGGTGACATTAAACGGGGTTTGGTTGGCACTTAGCACGAAACCACTCTCCGGGTTTGTCACCTGCGGCATCTGCGCGAAGGATAGCTTCTCATCCCAAATCAGCGATGAGTCATCGCCCGGCAGGTACTGTCGCCAGTCGTACCGTATATCGCGCTTAGGCGTCAGGGAGTTATGCAGGTACATAATGTTCCCTTCTTTGTCGGCGTAGACAAAGTTAAAGCTGGCAAAAGACCGCATACGCATGGCGTCTTTCCACTCATTAAAGTCGGTAGCGAGATTCATGCGATACCACTGCTCGACTTGCCGAATCTCGTCCATGCCCGCGTAGCGAATAGCGTAGGTGCCGTGCTCTGTTCGAAGAACAGGACCGTGCTTAGAGCGCAGCCCTTCACGAGTCACTGTCCAGGGAAAAAAGCCCCAAAGCTTGAGCTTCAGCTCGATCTCACGAATCTCTAGTTCCCGCCACTCTCCGTCGAGTCTGTATTGGTTCTCATTTTCCGGATTGATCTCAAGCACATAGACATCCACCAGATCAGGCTGGTTGACCGTCGCCCCCCAAGCCAAGTTTTCCGTGAAGCCGACAAAAATCGACGGCGTGCCAGGAAACAGACCGCCCATCACATCCAATCCTTCGGCACTCTTAATATGTGCCTCATACCAAGCCACGGGACCCGTTGTCGGCTGATGAGAATTTATGGCGATACGAGTCGCCCCCTCATCAGAGATATGCGGCGCGATGGCGAACGCATTGGAGCCAACAGGCACCCCGGTCATCATGATTTCCGGTGGCGGCTGCTTTAGAATTTCAGGAGCTTCCAGCAGCGGCTCCTTGTTGGGCTGAAGCAATGACGGTTCTGCAGGCTCACGAATGACACCGCTGATATCACGCTGGCGCTCACCGCTCATAACCTCCCGAACAACGCTATCGAAACCAAAAAACATCAGATGCCGAACCATGAATCCGGCGACAATATCCTTGGGGGTAACCGGCAAAATGCGCTCATCCACTTCATCTGGATGGAGGGCCGCATAGTAATTTATGCCATCGGCGTAGGCTTCAATATAGGCCCGCACTTCGGGACTCAGATCCCACTGATAGCCCGCGTCGAGGGTTTCCCAAATACCCAGCCAGTGCACTAAGAAGTCTGTCACAGCACCTTCCTGGCCGTTATACAGACCACTGGTACCTCGATAAAAAGGCATAGAATCTTCGATCAGTTGCCAGTTGTCCTCTGCTTGAGCATACGCAAACCCAAAGGCAGCATCGGCGTTGCTCACCCCCAGAACATGGGG
Source organism: Pseudomonadota bacterium (assembly GCA_036157095.1). Taxonomy (GTDB): domain Bacteria; phylum Pseudomonadota; class Gammaproteobacteria; order Pseudomonadales; family Azotimanducaceae; genus UBA4421. The sequence goes on along the minus strand of JAYYHB010000123.1, from coordinate 5,999 downwards.
AACTCCCCGAATGTCTCGCCTAATGGTGACATCGTATTGATCAGCCAAGTAGAGATAGTCGTCAGCAACGAAATTGGTTTGCGCACAGCCAACCATGACAAGCAGTCCGCAGACGGCACCCAAACAGTGGAACATCAACCGCACTTCGTCTCTCCCCGGAGTTCATACAGGCCATTAATAAAGCGCATAAGAGTGCCATAGCGCCTGATACGAGACAAAGGAAGCTGGAGAGCAGACGTTAGCCGACCACACGACGCTTGACACAAGTCCCACCTACCCGCACTCTGCGCGCCGTCTAATGCTGGCGCACCAGACATAGTGCGTGCCAAGCCAACCCCACTCGATGCGTGCGTTTGCTTGATTAAAATGACGAAAATCGATGCAAAATGCGCTCGCGAACCAACCAATCTCGGGAACCACGCGAACTATCGGCCTACCCAATGGGGTAAGGCCTACCTAAATACGCGGCAACCATCCAATGCAATCTGCGGAAGAACTTTAGATAACGGTATCGCGTGATTATCGCGTGTGTACCTTAGGAAATAACATGAAAGATGGACTCTTTGCCTCGCTGGGGCTTCACCAAAGCTATTGTGAAACCGTAGCCAACCTTGGCTTTGAAGAACCTAGCGATATTCAGCGCGCCGCTATTCCCGAGGTGCTTGCACACAAAGATATTCTCGGCATTGCACAAACCGGTACCGGAAAAACCGCGGCCTTTGGTTTACCTCTGCTGCAAAACCTGGTGCAGGAAGCCGCACAGCGTAAGGGTGAGCTGCGAGCCAAGCCACGACACCCCAGGGCGCTAATCTTGGCGCCGACACGGGAGCTTGCCCTGCAAATACATGAAGAGCTGGGTCGTCTGACCGGCGTATCGAAGATGAATCATGCCTGCGTGATTGGTGGAGTTGGTCAAAACCCACAAGTCAAAAAGCTACGCGCTGGCGTCGATATTTTGGTGGCAGCGCCTGGACGGCTGCTGGACTTGATGAACCAAGGACACATCAACCTCAGTGAAACGCAGTTCTTGGTGCTCGATGAGTGCGATCGTTTAATGGACATGGGCTTTATCCCCGATGTACGGCGCATCATTAAGGCGCTGCCAATGCAGCGCCAAACGTTATTGTTCTCCGCTACCATTCCCACTGAGATTGCGAAGCTTTCCAAGGAAATCCTGCGTAACCCCGTGCGCATTGACGTGACTCCGGAGGAAGTGACCGTCGCAAAGATCCAGCAGAAGGTCGTACATGTCAAAACAGCTCTAAAACGCGCAGCACTAGAACACTTACTCAGAGACGAAAGTCTGGTTCGAGCCATCGTGTTCACCCGCACCAAGCACGGTGCAAATAAAGTGGCACGACAGCTCAATGCCTCGGGCTTTGTCGCCGAGGTCATTCATGGCAACAAAAGCCAGGCTGCTCGACAACGGGCTTTGGAGAATTTCAAATCCGGCAATGCATGGATCTTAGTGGCCACGGACATAGCCGCGCGGGGAATAGACATTCATGCCATATCTCATGTCTTTAATTACGAACTCCCCCACGAACCAGAAAGTTATGTACACCGCATCGGACGCACAGCGCGGGCAGGTGCCGCAGGCGTGGCGTGGGCCTTAGTCGACGCCTCCGAAGTCGGTCGACTCAAAGCAGTACAGCGGTTTACCAAAATAACCCTGGAGCGGGTGACCCTCGATCTAGATTTGGACGCTGCGACCCGGCAGCTGGCCCAAGTCAAGCCAGAGCCGAAGGAGACTAACCGGGGCAATAAAAAGCCCGCAGCAAAGCGCGGAGGATCGCGTCAAGGTACCAACCAAAAAAACGAAGCCGCAGGTAAGCGATCCAACAAACATCGGCGAAAACAAGCCTCTGACAACAATGGTGAAAGCAGCCACACCAAGAGCAGGCCCGAGGGCAATACCCAAGAAAAAAGATGGGGCAAAACCCGAGGAAAAATAAATGGTCAAAAAGAGGTGGATGGCAATCGCCCTGACGTCAGCAACGCCAATCGCGATCCCTATGCTGAGCAGCGGCGTAACAGACGTCGCCCGAGCAATACCACGCACGGCGGTACCCCGAACCCCCGAGGTGGAACCAATAACGGCAGCCGAGGCCAAGGTAACAGCGCAGCGGGAAGCGAGGGTGGAGATCGGCCACCAAGGCGACGGCGTAGAGCGAATTCGAGCCAGGTCTAGTACGTTTTTCGCTGACTGAGATTGCTTCCTGGGCTTGCTACCCCTAGCTTGCCTACAAGCCTCGCCTTCGAGGTGCAGCACCGGTCAAAAGACGACAGCCTTTGAGCCGTCGCTCTAACCGACGCCTCTGGCCCTAAACTGCCGACCCTTGATTTTATGTTGGTTCAGCAGTTGTTGGGCGACACCTGCCTGTTCTTTTGCAACTGCTACATAGCTGACCATGGGCAGTATGTCGATTTTTCCGACGGCATCTGCACCAAGCGCACCACCCGCGGTTAGTGCGCCGAGAATGTCGCCGGGACGAAGCTTTTGTTTACGTCCACCATTGATCTCAAGTGTATGTACGCGGGGTGCTATCAAGGTGACATGAGGTCTGCGCTGTTCACCCTGAGTATCGCTATCCGCCCGCCAAAGACGCATAGCGCCGCGGTTCAAATCCGTTTCTATGGCCTTTAGCCGAGACATTTCTCGATCCGACACGAGCGACATTGCCGTGCCGTCGCGCCCGCCACGACCCGTGCGTCCAATTCGGTGAACATAGCTCTCCACCTGATGCGGTAACTCAAAATTAAAGACCGCGTCTACGTCATCAATATCCAGCCCCCGGGCTGCCACATCCGTCGCGACCAGCACGTTGGCACTGCCATTGGCAAAGCGAATCAGTGTCTGACTGCGGGCTTGCTGCTCCATGTCGCCATGCAGCGCGACGGATCCGATACTCATTTTTTGCAGCTCTCGGCTCACTTCGGCGCAATCGTTCTTTGTGTTACAGAAGACCAGGTTCAGTTTGCCGCCGTAGTATTGAAGCGCCTCGCTAAGCACTTGCGCTCGGGCGGGTAGGTCGCGATGAGGCGCATGGCACCAATACTCATCAATGGCGGGCGCCGTTTCGGTTCGCGTGACATCAACACGCACCGCGTTCGGACACAGAGCCTCAACCACCTTGGCCACCTCCCTAGGGAACGTGGCAGAAAACAGCAAATTTTGCCGGGGCGATGGCAAGAAATTCAGAATGGCGTCAATCTCGTCCGCGAAGCCCATGTCGAGCATTCGGTCAGCCTCATCGAGTACCAATACGCCGAGCCCATGTACGTGCAATGTGCCTATTTGCAGGTGCTTGAGTACGCGACCCGGCGTGCCCACGACGATATGCGCACTATGCTGCATCGAACCAATTTGCGGCCCAATGGCTACCCCACCGCAAAGGGTTACGATCTTGGTGTTGGCAACGTTTTTTGCCAGAGACCGAAGACTATCGGCAACTTGATCTGCCAGTTCCCGTGTTGGGCACAGCACTAAGGACTGCACGTGAAATTTTGTTTCCTGCAAAAGTTGTAAACAGCCCAATCCGAAAGCAGCTGTTTTACCACTACCCGTACTCGCTTGCGCAATCACGTCGGCACCGGCAAGCACATGAGGCAGTACAGTGGCCTGGATGGGCGTCATCTGGTCATAAGCGAGACGCTGCAGCTGGAGCTGCAACTGCGGACGCAAGTCAAGGGACGAAAATAAGCGTTGATCAGACATAGCGGCAGCTTACCGCGTTTGCACCTAACAAGTATGTTTGGCGAGAAAATCTTCCGCGGCGGCAAAAATTGTTTGGCGTCGCTCACTCTTTAGTCGGTCCAGTGCACGAGGCATCAGCGCTAGTCGCGGATTAGTCACGAAGAAGTCACGGTTCTTGTCGATGAAGCGCCAGTAAAGACCATCCATAACGTCGCACCAAGGACCCTTTTTGTAGTCACTCATCTTAAGAAGATAGTTGGAGCCACATATATAAGGCTTGGTGGCAAAAATACCGCCGTCGCTGAATATGCCCATACCATATACGTTCGGCCCCATTACCCAGGACGATGAATCGACATACATCTCCATAAACCAACGGTGCACTGCTCTCGGTTCAATCTCGCATAGGGTCATGAGATTGCCTATAACCATGAGCCTTGGAATATGGTGGGACCAACCAGATTGCTGGGCTTCCTTGATCGCTACATCGAGGGGCTCGATACCGGTGTCGCCGGTATACCAGGCGTCGGTCAGCTGGCGCTGATGCTCCCAAAAATTGTTCTGATGCTGTTGATGGCTAAAGTGTTGATGAATACCGCGAATAAACTCTCGCCAGCCGATCACCTGACGTAAAAATCCCTCGATGCTTTGCAGCGGTATCTCCCGCTCCCGAGAGACCGCCAAAGTTCGCTCGACGATGTCGCTTGGCGTAATCAGTCCCAGATTCAATACCGGGCTCAACACGCTGTGAAAGAGCGTTTTTGAGCGCTGGCTGATGGCGTCTTCATAGGGGCCGAAAAGCGTCAGGCGCTGATCGAGAAAGTCATCAAGCCACGCCAGCGACTCTTGCCGGGTCACCGGCCATCTAAACCCTTCTACTGACCCCGGATGATCTGGGAACAGTTCCTTCACTTGCTCAGACACTTGAGCAACCACACCATCCTGGCGAGGCATAGGAATTGTCGGCGGAACAACACCCTTCGGCAGCTTTTTGCGGTTATCCTCATCGAAGCTCCACTGTCCACCCTGCGGGCCTCCATCCGAATCCAGCAGCACGTTTAAACGCTTGCGCTGAGACTTATAGAACGAGGCCATTTGCACCTTGGTGCGACCGTCGAGAAAATTGGCGAATGTTTCCCGGTCACACAAGAACATGGGCGATAGCAAAACACGCCGCTCAATACCCGATTCCAAGGCCCATTGCTCAAGGCGCGCCTGCATCGCCTTCCCCTCGACTTCGAAGTTGTAAAGCTCAGTTACTGCATGTTGCTGACTTAGGTGCTGCAGAACTTCGACAAATTCGTCTATGGAACTCGCCGCCGAAACGCCAGACTCTTCATCTTCAAGCGAATGATATGCAACCTCTACTCCTGCCGCCTGTAGGGACTCGGCGTAGCAGCGCATGGCTGCCAGTACCAGGACGAGCTTTTGCTGATGATAGGCGAAGTGCCGACACAGAAACCGATGCTCTATCATAAATACGCAGTCGACCTCAGCTGCTTGGACATGAGCTAGAGGAAATAGTTGGTTTCCTAAAATGAGCAGGGCACGTTTCGTTTTCATGGCTCGGCCTTTGTCATAGCGGCACGCGCTGAAGGCTGACAGGCGTAGCAAACATAAATGCGACGACCGCTCACTTCGATACGCTCAACGGTGCCACCGCAGTGATAGCAATCTTCATTTTGCCGGTCGAACACCAAGTGTCGATAACGCCGACGCGACAGACCCATTGCCTGCAACCTTTTCACGCGCGCGGCCGTGTTTGTAACACCCGAGGTGGCATAAGCCTGTCGAGTAAGCGCAAGCGTATTCCGCGCTAAAACCCCCAGCTGACGCCGTGACAAATCTTTGGGCCGGTCAAACGGATTCAATCCGGCATTAAACAAAATTTCTGAGCGTAAATAATTACCAATGCCCGCCACGAAACTTTGATCCAGGTAAAGGGCGGCTAGGGAACGTCCTGCAAACTTGGGGTCCTGCAGGCGTGTTAGCAGATCGCGCCAAACCACGTGGTCGTCCAATGCGTCAGGCCCTAGTCGAGCCAAGTACTTTTGACTGGATAACGTTTCCGGCGTGTGGACTTCGATCTCCGACGCACTGTACAAAAGCGCGCTGTGGGTCTCGGTATAAATGGCAAGGCGCAGGGTGCGATTGGTGCGCGGTGGTTTGTCGCGCCGGGTGATATACCATCGGCCGTAAAGCTGGTTGTGGCTATAGATTGTCAAACCGCTATCAAAGTGCGTTAACAGCGCCTTGCCGCGACTGCTTACCCACTCCACCCGCTGACCCGACAGCTGTGATC
>JAYYHB010000122.1:0-7076 GCA_036157095.1 Pseudomonadota bacterium | reverse complement strand
GCCAGGACGTTGACGCCTTCAAGCATCTCAATGCGGGCGTCGTCTCCAAATTTTACATCTTTAGCGCTCATCGCTTATTTCCTCTTAATCTTGTCAGACTTTTAGTCGTGTTGAACTTTTCTCGCGTGGAACTGCGGCTTAGCCTTCTAAAACGCCGAAAATCTCGCTTTCACTCAAGATCAGCAGCTCTTCACCGTCAATCTTTACGGTGCTACCCGCATACTGGCCAAAGATGATTTTGTCACCAACTTTAACGTCGAGAGCACGGACGTCACCGTTATCTGTTGCCTTGCCCGGTCCTGCGGCGAGTATTTCACCCTGTGAGGGCTTTTCAGTCGCTGAATCGGGAAGAACGATACCGCCTGCGCTGGTGGTTTCTTCTTCCAACCGGCGCACAACGACGCGATCGTGTAGAGGTCGAATATTCATGAACTATGGTCTCCCAGTTACTCCAATATAGGTTCGTTACTATTTGCCTACGCTGAGTTGGCTACCTGATTTTTCCCAAATCGGCGTTTCAACTGGCAAAAAAAACGGCTTAGCACTCACACCTCACGAGTGCTAGCGCGGAGAGCATAATAAAGTCAGATGTTCGGTTTTCAAGGCCCTTGCAAGTCAATCAGGCAAAAAATTGCCGATTTTTCGCAGCAGGCTATGGGTAAACCAGCAATGACAGATGTTGGTCAATCTTTGTGCTGATATTCCCCTTCGATCGTTCGCGATGAAGCCTCGCCCTCTTGCCCTTGTTGATGGGTATTCGCCCCACTGCTCGTGTGCGCATGAAACCCCTGAACCTGAACCCTGGCTAGCAGTACCCTGGCGATCCACGCCCGGGATGGAGGAAATAAAATCAAGAAACCGGTGATGTCTGTGACAAACCCTGGGGTGATCAGTAGCGCCCCCGCCACCGCTAGCAGCAACCCCTCTGCCATCTCTTGCACGGGCAACTCTCCCGCGCGTATTTTTTGTATACCCCGGGTAAGTGTCTCCAGTCCCTGATGTTTGAGGAGCGACACACCGATTACAGCGGTCAACATCACCAATCCAATGGTTGGCAGTGCGTCAATGTAGCCAGCCACTGTAATCAACAGATACATTTCAATTATGGGCACGGCAAAGAACAGCAGGAACCAAGGCATGAGGCGGTGCTCGGGTGGACGTAGTGTCGAAACTGAGGGCAAGGACATCACAATTCAAGATCGGCCATGTGATGAAAATGGCGAACTGTCGAGAGCAGAACGCATTTGGCAGGTCGTAGTCAGTGTTCCGAAGGGGTATGTGGCCAGCTACGGGCAAATTGCGAAGATCGCAGGCCTACCGGGTTGCGCACGCTATGTCGGCACGACTCTGGGCAAATTACCCCGAGACACCCGGCTCCCATGGCATCGGGTAGTCAACGCTTCTCTAGCGATCGCCCCACGAGGCAGCGATCGTATGCTCGAGCAAAAACAGCGTTTGCGGAATGAGGGCGTTAGTTTTGAGGGAAACCGGGTGAGAGCGGAGCATCACTGGCAAACCTAAAGCCTCGCATGTCGTCTGAGGCTGCTGCTAGTCGTCTACCGCCTCCCGGGTTTCCGCAGTCGCCTCATAGGGAGCATCGAACGGCGCGACCCAAAGCAGCAAAAGCATTCCGGGAATCGCGAGCACCGTGCACAAGTAGAAGAAATTGGTCCAATCAATCGCTTCTACGATTAACCCGCTAAAACTCGCTGCCATGACTCGAGGCAAAGAAGCTAAGGCCGTGAACAGGGCAAATTGAGTAGCTACGGCCAGTTTCGATGTTTCTCGAGCAATAAAGGCGACCAGGGCCGCAGTACCAAGACCGGCCCCTAGATATTCGCCAACGACTACAATTACAAGGATCCATGTCACAGCGCCCGCCTGTGACAGCCAAGCAAAACCTAAAATCGTGATCATCTGCACCAGGCCAAAAACCCATAAGGCTCTATTAATACCTATATATACGACTACGATAGCGCCCAGAATGCCGCCGATTATTGATGACACCAAGGCAGAGAACTTTACCACCGTACCAATGGTCGTCATGGAAAATCCCGTGTCGAGATAAAAAACAGAAATTAGCGCCGTGGCCATACTGTCGCCCAGTTTGTAAAACAACATAAAGGCCAGTACCGCAAAAGCCGGGGCCAAAGCTCGCCGTTGAAAGAACTCGCGGAACGGCAGCGCAGTTGCCTGCCATAAATTTTGCGGAGGTGGCGCAACGCCTTTCGGCTCTTCAATGAGGGCCGTCAGAAGCAGACCGACCACCATAAAAGAGGCCATCACCATAAAATTTAGATCCCAAGCGATATGGTCTGCCAAAATGAAACCCAGGCTCCCAGGTACTAAGTTGGCAACTCTGTAGGCTTGAGTGTTGATTGCGTTGCCAAGCGCGAGTTCACCATCGGTATCAAGAATTTCGCGCCTGTAGGCGTCTAAAACGATGTCCTGTGTTGCGCTGAAAACGGCCAGGGCGATCGAGATAATTACTAGGGTGGTCATTTGATCTGTGGGCTGCCAAAACCCTAGCGAACCGATCAGCAACACTAGGGGAACCTGGGTAAACAACATCCAGCTGCGCCGCCTTCCAAGACGCGTTAAGGGAAACCTCTCCAGCAATGGCGCCCAAAGAAATTTGATCACATAAGGTGTTTGCACTGCGGTAAAAAAGCCAATTACAGCGAGAGAAACACCCTCGAGGCGCAACCAGGCGGGCACTAATATCATAATCACATAAAGTGGCAGCCCCGAGCTAAAGCCGATGGCCACGCAACTGAGCATTCGCTTATCGAAAAGAACGTGAAAGAAAATGTAGCGCTCAGCGAGCCTTCGAAGAAATCGAGTGAAGCGACCGTTGGCTTTGGTCAACTCAGGCCTATCCGTGAAAAATTGCGGCAAGACTTCTAATCGCGGAAGTTGTTGTATTGCAAAGGAATGTTCAATTCGCTGTTCTTCAGCGCGGCGATGGCATCCTGCAGAACGTCGCGTTTTTTGCCGGTGACACGCACTTTATCGCCATTAATCTGGCTCTGAATCTTTAGCTTGGAGTCTTTAAGCACCTTAGTCACGAGCCGAGCATTGTCTTTGTTAAGACCTTGGGTCATGGTGAAACGCTGACGTTTGACCTTACCAGCGCCCTCAATTTCGCCGGGGACAAGGGCCCTACTGTCCACATTTCGACTGGCCATCTTGCCGCGTAATATGTCTTTCAACTGACCGATCTGAAATTCTTCCGGAGCGGTGAGCAAAACGCTGTGTTCCTCGAGTTCGATTTTCGCGTCCACACCGCGGAAGTCGAAGCGCGTGCCAAGTTCTCGCACTGCCTGATCTACTGCGTTTCGGACTTCGTGCATGTCCATTTCGGAAACCACATCAAATGACGGCATGTCTTCCCCATCTATCGGCTGATGAAAACGAACCTGTCGGGACAGGTTGATAATTCGCGTCAGGTTAGCACTATGCCTGTGCAGCACAAACCAAAGAGATATGTATCCAAATGAGAGAAGAAACCTCCCGAATCACCAAGGTAACCACTCGCAATGGCGACGCAGGCCAAACCCGTTTAGGCAACAGTAGGCGGGTCAGCAAGACGGACCCGCTGGTGCGAGCTTTGGGTAGCACGGATGAACTCAACAGCGCAGTGGGCTTGCTCAGGTGTTACCTGAGCGATGGGAAACTTGATGAGTTGCTCGCAGAGCAACAGCAGTTGTTATTCGATATCGGTGCGGTGTTGGCCATGGCAGGTGAATACGACCCACCCACATTGGCGACAGGGCTTACAGCACTCGATGAACAAACAGAGACTATGAATCATGAGCTGCCAGCACTAACCGAGTTTGTCGTTCCCGGCGGCAGCCTGCCAACCTCCCACGCTCATCTGTGTCGCACAATCTGCCGTCGTGCAGAAACCGATGTTTGGGCTGCAATAACGGCTTGGGAAAAGCTTCTTGAATCTGCTCACGTGGATCGCTTGCGTGGCGCGGGTGCCTGCTTGAATCGACTTAGCGATTTTTTCTTCGTGCTCGCAAGAACGCTGAGTCAACACCAGGATCAGACCGAGTCTCAGTGGCGCGGTCCTTCAAACTAATGAGTTGTTTACTAAAGAGCTAGTCGTCGGATGTCTGCCAATAGCGTCGTCAGGGTGACCATAAAGTTCCCACCGTCGACGCCATTAATCACCCGATGATCGTAGGAGAGGCTCAAAGGTAGCTGCAGCCGAGGCTCAAATGCACCTCTATGCCAAATCGGCTGTATGACCGACTTGCCAACACCCAAAATGGCCACCTCAGGGGTGTTAATAATTGGCGTAAAGCCAGTCCCGCCAATATTGCCAAGACTCGAAACAGTAAAAGTGCCACCGCTTAAATCGTCTAGGACGAGTTTTTTTGACCGCGCTTTTTCCGCCAGTTCCTGGGCTTTTTCCGCCAGTGCCAAAATACCTAGCTGATCTGCGCCACGAATCACTGGGACGACCAATCCTTCCGGTGTGTCTACCGCGATGCCGATATTTGTGTAGTGCTTAATTACGAGATTCTCACCATCAGCGCTAAGGGACCCATTGAGTTTTGGGTGGGCAGCCAAGGTCTGGCATACCGCCTTAATGATAAAAGGCAGCGGCGAAAGCCTGATACCCTGATTTTGTACTTCGGCCTTGATGTTCTGACGAAAGGACTCCAGGTCCTCGATGTCGGCATTGGCATGTTGAGTGACATGCGGAATATTTAGCCAAGATCGCTGCATGTTGAGGGCGACTTGTTTCTGAATACGGCTGAGAGGTTGTTCCTCAACGTCACCAAACTTAGCGAAGTCCGCCACGGGGACGGGCGGGATAGTTGAATTGATGAATGTCGAGGTCGCTGCCGGTTGATTAATCCGTGCCTTTGCCCAGGCCTTAACGTCATCCTTGGTGACGCGACCGCGATTGCCGCTTCCTTCAACCTGTTCCAGGGGAACGCCAATTTCTCTCGCCAAACGACGTGTGGCTGGTCCAGCATAAACCTGACGTCCTGCAGCCGCGGCTGGCACCATTTTTTCCTCGGGCACGGGTTCAGGCATGACGGCTTCGGGCTGTGATGGCGCTGCCGTTAGCGTCTCACCCTCCTGAGACGGACCATCCTTGGCCATTACATCGTGCTGCCGTGATCCTTCGATTCTTGCTGTGGCTAACAGGCTGCCAGTACTCACTTGATCGCCAACGGCCACGTTAACTTCAAGGAGAACGCCGCTTACCTCAGCGGGAATTTCCATTGACGCTTTGTCAGATTCAAGCACGACCAGCAAATCACCTGGTGCAACTTGTGATCCGGCTGTGGCAGCTACCTCGATCACCTCCACTTCTCTGATATCGCCTAGGTCGGGTACTGATATCTGCACGACCTGTTGGCCGCCACCCCGAGCCTGTTCACTTGGCTCGCTCCCCTTGGCTGCTGATGGAATACCAATATCGTTACTTTGTTGGCTGGTAAGCTCGTCTGCGGCAGCGGAATCAGCACCTTGGATGCTCGCGGTATCGAGTTTGCCGATAATCGCCCCCTCACCCAACTGCTCCCCAAGGGCTACGCTAATTTCAACGATGGTGCCGGCATTGCCTGCCGGCACTTCCATCGACGCCTTGTCCGATTCAATCACGATAATCGGGTCATCAGGTCCAACGACATCGCTCGCTGCAACACAGATTTCTGTAACTTCAACTTCTTCGATGTCACCCAGACTCGGCAGGACAATGTTCAAAGCGTTTCCTCTGTTCCTTGGTCGTGCTACTTACTCAGCGTTTTCGGCGTCAGCTAGTGTTTTCGCGGGTTTGGCTTGTCCGACTGAATGCCAAGTTGATCCCGCACGTCGTTTAAGTTCAGCTGTATATGGCCCGCGGCCACCAACTCACTCAAAGCGCTGTACTGAATAAACTGGCTATCTACTTCGAAAAACGCCCTCAACTGCTCTCGCGTATCGCTGCGGCCGAATCCATCAGTGCCCAACACACGAAGCGGCGCATCGATAGCAGCGCGCAACTGCTCGGGCAGCGCCTTCACGTAGTCAGATACAGCGATGACCGGCGCGTCGCTCCACCCACCCTTGTTCAGCAGGTCGCTTACATGACACGCCGTTGCAGGACTCTCAGGATGAATCAACGCCTCACGCTGGTGGTCCTGAATATTGCGAGCAAGCTCTGTGTAACTGGTAACGCTATACACCTGAGCCCGGAGTCCATAGGTGTCTACCAACTGCTGGGCGGCGCGTCTTGCTTCCGGTAACAGTGCACCGCTACCCAGTATTCTGATTCGGGGCGCGGCGCTATCTCCAAGTGTTTCAAGCAGGTACATACCCTTGACAATATCCTCCTCTACAGCCTCGGGCATTGCCGGGTGAAGGTAGGCCTCGTTCATGAGAGTGATGTAGTAGTAAACGGGCGCCTTGTCCACGTACATATGCTCAAGCCCGCGCCGGATAATAACCGCTAGCTCAAAGGCATAGGCCGGATCGTAGCTGATGCAGTTTGGCACTGTAGATGCCAGCAAGTGGGAATGACCGTCCTGGTGCTGCAGGCCCTCACCATTCAGGGTCGTTCGACCGGCAGTACCACCGAGTAAAAAGCCCTTGGCCTGCAGATCTCCGGCGGCCCAAGCTAAGTCGCCCACCCGCTGAAAGCCAAACATTGAGTAGTAGATGTAAAACGGCAATAGCGTAAACTGGTGCGTGGAATATGCCGTAGCAGCCGCGATCCAGGCCGCGAAAGCCCCAGACTCGTTGATGCCTTCTTCTAAAACCTGTCCGGATTTCGACTCTTTATATGCCGCCAGTTCATCGGAATCTTCAGGTTCGTAGAGCTGGCCCTCAGAAGAATAAATGCCCAACTGTCGAAACATGCCCTCCATACCAAAAGTTCGGGCTTCGTCAGGCACGATGGGTACGATCCGCTTGCCCAACAGTTTATCTCTAAGCAGGGTCGCCAATATTCGCACAAAGGCCATGGTGGAGCTGATTTCACGTTTACCGCTGCCTTCAAGCTGCGCTTTGAAGACTGAAATATCCGGCACTTTTAACGCCTTTTGATCAACCAAACGCCGAGGCATCTGACC
>JAYYHB010000121.1:0-3608 GCA_036157095.1 Pseudomonadota bacterium | reverse complement strand
TTGGGTATCCTTTTCAGTAACCAAGTCAGTTGTTAGCATGCTCTTTGGCGCGGCAGTCAAGGACGGCTATATCGCTTCTATCGATGATCCGGTCAGCGACTACTTACCCGTTTTTGCGAACACTCCCTATGCCGATGTCTCTATCAAACACATCTTGCAAATGGCTTCTGGCGTTGCGTGGAACGAGGACTATGCTGACCCCGCTTCCAACATTGCCAACCTACCCACGGAAGAATTAGCCGGATTTAGATACATGCGGGACCTTCCTCGAGTCGCCAAACCAGGCGCCGTGTTTAATTACAACACAGGTGAAACCAACATCGCTGGGGCGATTCTTCGCAAAGCAGTCGGCAAAAATCTCAGCGATTACGCATCGGAAAAGGTCTTTTTACCCGGCGGAATATCGAATACTGCCAACTGGCTGCTTGGCAAACCCAACGGCAAGGAATTCGCCGGCTGCTGCATCAGTGCCAACCTACGCGACTATGGCCGCATTGGCCTCTTTGCGCTGCAGAATTTTCAGGCTAGCGGCCCAAACGGACCTCTTGCATCGACTTGGATGCAACAGTCGACAACACCATCCCCGAGCTACGACGGTTACGGTTTTTTCTGGTGGCTCACGGATAGGGGCGTTTTCTCAGCCCAAGGTGTTTTTGGACAGTATATTTTTGTCGACGCCAATCGTGATTTGGTCATCGTTCTACAAAGCGCCTGGCCCGAGGCATGGAATACAGACCTCGAGAATCGGGCTCTGTCCCTTATCGGAGCTCTTGCCGACTATGTCTTTTTGGGGGAGTAGCTTGATCTTCCCAGCGCCGAGCCCTCCATTCCCGAAGGGCTTTAAACACCGCGTACCGGATGAATACACAGATTGGATCTAAGCCTTACTGCATGTCGATTGCAGTCTTGAAATGCGGTCGATTGGAGACTCGCTCAACGTAGGCCTTTAGATGCGGCATATCTTCACCCACACAGCCGAGGCGATTGCTCATAAAACACGCGTGTCCGAGCATTATGTCTGCGGCGGAAAAATCACCAATCAGATAATCCCGGCCCTCTAACGCCTCATTCACAGGTACCAGCGCCTTGCTTAACAGACGCTGAGCCTGACCCAAGGCTGTGGCATCCTGTCGTTCCTTAGGCAGCAGCACAGTTTGCACAACAATGGTATTTACCGGCGGCATAACCATACCCTCGCAGTAGTGGAACCACTGTAAAAATTCTGGAAACTCCGGCGCATCATCTGATGGTCGCAGCCCGCCATTCTTGTGACGTGCAATGACGTATTCGACAATCGCCCCCGATTCAAAAATCCTAACGTCGCCGTCATCAAGAACCGGTACCCTTCCAAGGGGATGACGAGCCCGATGTGCATCAGACTTCAAATCCTTCGGATGAAAGGCCATCTTGTTGATCTCATAGGGTAGTTCCAGTTCCTCCAGAAGCCAGACTATTCTGCCGGCTCTGGAATTGGGCGCAAAATGAAGGGTCAACATCGCCAAGGCCTCCTGTTTTTATTGTGTCTTAGGATAGTGATTTTCCCCAGCCACTAAGTGGAAGGGCATTAAATTGATATAGACAGCGCAAAAAACCACTTAGGGTGCAGCGCCTTGGAGTGATTGCAACTCTGCCAGCACCGCTACTAGAACAATCTCATCGCCGTTAATCGGCTGCCTGGGATCAAGGTTGGGCCAGAGTTTTTTCGCTTCTTGAATGTTTCCCAACAGCGCCGCGCGATGTTGATCGTTTTGAATCTTCGCAACAAACCTTGCTGCAATCTCGATAAAACCGCGGGCGTCCTGATATTCCTGCAGGTCTGCAATCTCCCCGTCACTTACACCGGCCCGGTATTCGATCAGTGCCTGCTCTATCAAAGCGTAAGCCACCTTTAGCCGATCGGCGTCCGCTAGCTCAAGGCTAGTAATGATAGCATCAATCGCATTCATGACCTGCTGATAGGATTGGCGAAAGTCTCCCTTTGAGGATGAGGTGAACTGGCCAGACATTGCCTCAAGTTCTTCAGCAAAGCCTCGCGAACTAACGGCGTAAAAAAAAGGCACCAGTTCTTGATAAACCTCTTGCGCGGGGTGTTTAGCATGCTTTGCGCCCAGCTCGAAACGATCGGCCTCCACCAGCTGTGAAGCTACCCAAAGATGCCCTTGTATTAAGCCAAGCTTGGTAACGAAGTGTGCATTGTCGGGACCCTCCATGGACGAATTCGTCTGAGCTAATTCTGTTCGAGGGGGATTTAGCGGAGTATCGGACGCTGGCACCGTCTCACTGCACCCGGCTAGCAGGAACAGGCAACTCCACAGCAACACGCGGGTTCGCCTCGCGCGCTTCGAACTGCTTACGCCAATCAAGACTTGGTGCTGCATTGTTTGAAAGCCGGCTGCCTAGTCTGCGCCGTCGCTGCTTGCACCGCTAATGTCCGCGCTAGCCTGCCACTCACTCTCCAGCAGTCTAGCCCCACGCAAAATATTCCCCATGGCGTAATTGCCCTCATGGCATGCGTATTCGTAAACCTTGCTGTGTGGCTTGCTCTGCCACTCGTATTTACCGCTCCATTCTGCCTCCCAAACTGTCGGGTCATTGACGGTGAAATCGTAGAGGAGGTTGCCATCGTCAAGTCGACTAAAGCGCTCGGTGACGTGCAGATTTTCATCCGCACCTGCCAGTCCATTCACCTTTCTAAAATTCTTTGTCTCCACCACAAGAACATCTCCATCCCAATAAGCAATGGAATCACCCAACCATGTTCGATTACTCCGCGGCCCATGCTCGGAGTCGATTCGAATTATTCGCGCGTCATGTACCATCTCCTGAAGAATCATTACATGGGTATCGGTTTGGACAATGCGCTTGTAGTTGTTGTAAAGGCTGGGAATGGTAGGAACTGTCGCGGCAAAACTGATCAGGCAGCGCTCAGATGGCGCCAAACTTTCCGGACCGTCGAATGGCCCCGGACCAGGCTGTTCTAGCCAGGTTGCGGTACCGGTATTTTCGTGGATAAAACTCTGATAAATGTCGCCCATTCTACCGCTCACGCCTGGCAAGGTAGCGGGCCGGCGACCATTGGACGGCTCATAGACAATCGATGTACGCACGACCCCCTCGGCTTGAGTCATCTCCGAACCCATATCGATATAAAAAGCGTTGTATCCTCCCACGCCGCCAGCGCCAGCAACGTTCACGCCGTCCCCTCCCTTGGGAGGCGCGCCGCGCTCTGGATCACTGGTGTTCTCTTGGGTCCAGTCGAGGGCCACACCAATGGCCCAGTTGAGTAGCGACGCTGCCCAGGGATAAAGCGAGCCTACATCACCCAAAAATTCCGGTCGCTCGAGCGGAGTCAAAGTCGCGGTATCGTACGTCCCGGAAAGGTCTGGTTTGCCCGAGGGTGTACGCGGCGGATCAGCCTGTACGGACGCCGTCGATGCAATCAGCAGCGTCGCGATTGAAGCGTATTTTGTTAATTCCATGATTTTCATTTCATCCAAGCGTTATGCCACGATAGTAGCCTCTCTGTGGTCACGAGCAAACCCAACAACCTCAGCTTCGATAGATTATGTTTCAACACCTAACACGCGTTTTGGCAGCAGAAATAGCAC
>JAYYHB010000120.1:0-3330 GCA_036157095.1 Pseudomonadota bacterium | reverse complement strand
CAGGCGTGCCCCGTGCTGCAGTAGCCAGCAACGCAGAAGCCGCGAAACAGGCCGCTGCGGACCCGAACCTCCTGGCCGTGGCTGGGGAGATGGCTGCGGACCGGTACGACCTTCGATTGCTGGCAACACGAATCGAAGACAGCCCCTTCAACAAAACCCGATTTTTGGTGCTGGGCAAGCAGTATGTCGGCGCCAGTGGTGACGATAAAACGTCGATTTTGGTTTCCGTCAAAAATGAACCCGGTGCGCTGCTGCGAGTGCTGACACCCTTTGAATTAAATAAAATAGGACTCACTCGAATCGAGACTCGTCCGGCGCGATCGGGTGATTGGTCTTATGTGTTTTTTATCGATTTTGATGGGCACGAGTCTCAGCCCGAGGCCGAAGCAGCCTTGCGCGGTGTAAACGATATTGCGCTCGAAGTTCGAGTGCTGGGGTCTTATCCGAAAGCGACCGGACAGGAGTAACCGTGCAACAGTCATCGATAAATCCGCGTATCGCGGCTTTAAGCCCATATAAACCAGGCAAACCAGTGGACGAGGTAGCTCGTGAACTGGGCATCAACGATATAGTCAAGCTGGCCAGCAATGAAAATCCTCGCGGCCCCGGTGAAAAAGTACAGCAGGCGATTGCTCAAGCGGCGACAGAACTCTCGCGCTACCCCGATGGCGGCGGCTTTGCACTAAAATCGCAGTTGGCGGAGAAAATTGGCGTTAAGCCCAATCAGCTTACGCTGGGTAACGGTTCAAATGATGTACTGGATCTGATCGCTCGAGTGGTTTTGGAGCCGGGTATCGAGGCCATTATAGCCGAGCACAGCTTTGTGGTTTACCGGCTAGCGGTGACCTGCTGCGGTGGCGACTTAGTTACGGTGCCTGCGAAAGAGTATGGGGCCGATCTGACTGCGATGCTGGCAGCGATTACTGACAAGACTCGCCTCGTCTTCATCGCTAACCCAAACAATCCCACTGGGACACGGGTTTCTGACAGGCAGCTGATCGATTTTTTGGAGGCGGTGCCCAAGCATGTCTGGGTGGTGCTCGATGAGGCTTATCTCGAGTACGTAGAGGACGAAGACCATCTCAATGGTGTATCGGTGCTCGCTGAGTTCCCAAACTTAATCGTCACACGAACCTTCTCAAAAATCTATGGATTAGCTGCCGTGCGCTTTGGCTACAGCGTTTCGAGTCCGACTTTTGCAGATTTGCTTAACCGTGCCCGTCAGCCTTTTAACGTCAACAGCTTGGCCATGGCCGCAGTAATGGCTGCCCTGGAAGACGATGATTACGTAGCGCAAAGCGTCGATCTTAATCGTGCGGGTATGGTGCAAATGACGGAAGGCCTGACAGGGCTCGGTTATGATTACATTCCGTCCGCAGGCAATTTCGTCGCTTTTGATTGTGGCGAACCTGGCAATGACTTGTTCCAGCGCATGCTCCAAGAGGGGGTCATCGTCCGCGCTATCGCGGAATACGGTCTACCCAATCATGTGCGCGTTAGCATTGGTCTGCCTGCGGAGAACGAACGATTTCTCGGGGTGCTGGCAAAGGTCGGTGCAAATGCAGCCGCCTCGAGCGAAATGAAAGCGCCAGGATCGTGAATCTCCAGACGCTCGCCATTGTTGGCGTTGGCCTTATTGGCGGTTCCATCGGCAAAGCAGCGAAGGAACGCGGGATTGCAGCACAGATTGTCGGCATAGAGGCGAATGCCGCCTCAGCAGAATGGGCCTTAGCAAATGGCCTGATTGATCGCGTTACAAATGTCGTACCCGAGCAGGCCGATCTTATTGCCCTGTGTGTGCCCAGTGACCTGGTATCTGATTGGGTGGTGAAGCTGGCCGATCACCCAGCTCCAATCTTTGATGTCGCCAGCGTCAAAGGCCCCATTGTTGAGGCCATTGCAGCCAGGCAGTCGGTACCGGGCCAGTTTATACCGTGTCATCCCATCAGTGGTTCCGAAAAAAGCGGACCCCAGGCGGCGGATGCCACCCTGTTCGACGGCTGCACCCTGGTGATAACGCCGCTTGAACATACGACCGGTGAAAGCCAACGGACCTGCACAGAATTTTGGCAGGCCCTTGGAGCCTCTGTCGTGCGCATGAGTCCGCAGGACCATGACGCTGCATTGGCAGCGACAAGTCATTTGCCACACCTGCTGGCTTTTGCCTATATGGCCCAAGTCTCTAATAAACACCTGCCCCTGACCGGTGGCGGATTTCGAGATTTTACTCGCATTGCTGCCGCCAACCCTGAGCTGTGGTGGCGGATTATGCGTCTAAATCGAGGGGCCTTGAGTGAGGCCCTTGATGACTACAGTCGAAATTTGGCGGCGTTGGTGGCAGCCCTAGAGCAAGGCGATGAAGCCACCGGATTGGCTCTGATCCGAGCTGCTGCTTGGAAACGCCAAGCTGCCGATCAAAAACTGCTCTAGAGAGGACAGTGCATTCGTGAATTCTGATTCCTCTCTCGGAGTGCCCGTCGTGACAATTGATGGGCCGGGCGGTGCGGGCAAGGGAACTCTGGCAGCCGCGATCGCAGAGGTAAGGGGCTGGCACTTACTCGATAGTGGTGCGCTCTACCGCATCATTGCCGTGGTCGCCCTCAGGCAGGGTGTTCCACTGCGCGATGCAGCGTCATTAGCAGCACTTTCCTCTGAGCTGCAAATCGTTTTTGGTACAGGGTCGGTGACGGTTAATGGAGATGATTTAACTGATGCCATTCGTACTGAGGATGCGGGTAGCGCCGCCTCGGTCGTGGCAGCTCTACCGCCGGTACGTGAGGCGATTCTTACCCTACAACAAGCGTTTCGCAGGGCCCCAGGTTTGGTAGCGGATGGGCGTGATATGGGTACAGTCGTATTTCCCGATGCGCCAGTGAAGATTTTTCTCGATGCCTCCGCCGAGGCACGCGCCGAAAGACGCTATAACCAGTTGAAAAACAAAGGTTTGGGTGTTAGTTTGCGCGACCTTCTCGAGCAAATCCAAGAACGTGATGCACGGGATAGAGAACGTGCAGTAGCGCCGCTCAGGCCTGCGGAAGACGCGCTCATCATTGACAGCACCAAGATGTCGATCGACGCGGTGGTGACCATGGTAATAGAGCACATTGTCCGCAAAACTGGGTAGAAGAACGTCGCCAAAGGCAATGTCAGGACAACGGCTTGGCACGGAGAGCACCGGACGACGAGTCGGGCCTGGAATCAGTTTCCACTGCATTAATGTCAACGAACCAACGGAGAGTTCCGCCGTCTGGCAGGCTCACACAATCGCTATGAGCTTCCTCGGCCGACCAATACTATGAGCGAATCATTTGCCGACCTGTTTGAAGAAAG
>JAYYHB010000119.1:0-7381 GCA_036157095.1 Pseudomonadota bacterium | reverse complement strand
ATCACGATCGCAGCATGTTAGACCGTGGCAGTTATCCACCGGCCCTTAAACGACGGATTGGTGGTGACCTCGGCCACCTCTCCAATACCCAAGCCTTTGAGTTGCTGCATCGGATCGTGCACCCTGGATTGCACGTTGTGATAGGGCACATAAGTGAGCAAAACAACGACGTCGGCATCGTTAGTGCCTTATTTGCCCAGCTAGAGCCCCAGCTCGCAAGCCTGCATATCGCTGACCAGCGCGAAGGACAGGGCTGGATTGGTGAGCCTCCGATTACGCGCCAGATATCCTTCGATAAGGTGATGTAATATATGATCTGGCCGCTGCTCCTTCGGGCAGGGCAAAGTAACTGCGACCTAGGAATAGATCTCATGCCATCCATCAATGTTTCCATGGAGAATTTTCAATCCGACGTTGTCGATGCGTCTCAGAACATGCCCGTGGTGCTGTTGTTCTGGGCCGAACAGGTACCGGAGTCCGCTCAGGTAAAAGTCATGGCGGAACAGGTAATGGCCGACTATGACGGTAAGGCTTTGCTCGCACTATCGGATGTCGCCCAGGATCAAAGCTTGGCGCCCAGGCTGCAGGTGCAGGGATTGCCGAGTATTCGCATTATTCACAAGGGCGCTATCGCGGAGCAGATCGACGGGCCTATCGACGAGACCAAACTGCGAACCGTGATGGACGCCCTTACACAGTCCTCGATTGAGGCCTTGCAGGGGAACCTAGATCAAATGCTCGCGGTTGGTGACTTTGCGGCCGCCACAGCCACATTGCAGCAGAGCATTCAGGAAGAGCCGAATAATCAGGGTCTTAGAATCGAGCTTGCGGATGTACTTATTCGTAAAGGCGATTTGGACGATGCGAGAGCCGTACTCGCTTCCATACCAGAGGATACCGAAGGCCGCGCCCGACCGCAAAATCGACTCGAGTTCGTCGAAGAAGCGTCGGCTATGGATAGCGCCGAGGACCTGCAGGCCGCGATCGCAGCGAACCCTCAAGACCTTGAGTCTCGCTATGCGCTTGCCATCGTGCAAATGGTTGCCGGCGAAACCGAGTTGGCTTTACAGATTTGCTTAGACATTTTGCGCGAGGATCGCGAGTTCCGTGATGATATCGGCCGTCTTACGATGATTCGGATGTTTGACGTCCTTGGTAAGGGAAACGAAATGGCCACAAAGTACCGGCGGAAGCTTTTCAACGCGCTGCACTAAGACGGGTCAATCGACCCGTGGCGCGTTCCAAGGTGTCGGCCTGTCTCGAAGGTGGATGCCCCTGGATGACTTCTTCGGTAAATATCCGCATAAAAAACATTAGTTAACAGGTCGTATTCGTGGAAAAGAAATGCCCGATCGGCGGAAATTCTCACAGAGATATGACCTTATAAGTTAGCAAGCACTAACTTATAAGGTTGGTTTTATGCACACTTGGACGCATGAAAACTGTTAGTTCGAACATGCATGCGTTCTTTCTTATCAAGCTCGAATAAACCTATATAAGTCATTGATAAATAAAAAGAAACGTGGATGTTGGGGCTTTTTAAAGGTGCCTTCTGCCCACGCTTGGGCAATCTGCTCACATTCCACGCGCAAGTTATCCTCAAAGTTATCCACAGGGTGATGGGTTCTTCTGTGTGAAAAAAAGCGCGCAATCCCTCGGCTCAGTCAAGCCTGGGAAATTTAGTAACAGTAGCAAGACAGATCGTAACGACCGGTACTGCTAACTGCCCGTAGGAACAAGATATTCGCGTATACCAAGTAGGATCGGTATCGCGCACATGATAAAACATGGCTTTCATTGCCTGAGTGTTGCCAGCCATGACCAATTCAGAACAATCTTCCGTCTCTGCGCCTCAGCGACTACAGGAGACTCTGGCGCGTTATCAGGAGTTGGGCGTTCGGCAGGTGAAGCTCGGCCTGACAGATATTGATGGCGTAATACGTGGCAAGTACGTTGGCCTGCAAAAATTTGCTGGCCTAATGCAAAAACAGGGCGGTTTCTGCGACTGCGTCTTCGGCTGGGACATTGACGATCAGCTATACGATGCTGGCACTTACACCGGCTGGCACAGCGGCTTTCCAGATACAGGTTATCGGCTGCTCGTAGAGAGCGAACGCTGGTTAGCCGAGGAAGAATGCCCGTATTTTATTGCTGAGTTTGCAGAGCGTGACGGCACCGATCACCCGCTATGTCCTCGAACTCGACTGCGTAGGGTGTTAACGAGGTTTGCCGAGCAGGGTTTGAGCGTGCGCGCGGGGTTCGAGTACGAGTTTTTCGTCTTCGATGAGACACCCTATAGCATCCGCGACAAGGGGTATCGAAATCTCTCGCCAATCACGCCGGGTAACTTTGGCTACTCGGTGTTGCGAACATCCGCGCTCGGTAAGGAATTTACAGAATTTATGAACTACTGTGCAAATATCGACTGTGAGCTAGAGGGGCTGCACTGTGAAACAGGCCCCGGCGTCTGGGAAGCCGCACTAGCCTCCAAATCAGGACTTGAAGCAGCGGACCGTGCATCCCTCTTCAAGACATTTGCTAAGGGCTACTTTCAACGTCGACACATGTTGGCGACCTTTATGGCAAAGTGGTCGATGGACTATCCCGGTCAAAGCGGTCATCTACACCTCAGTCTCAACGATGCAGAGGGCCAAAATATTTTTTCCGATGGCGCAGAGCCCGCAGGCATGTCGGTAAAAATGCGCCACGCGGTTGCAGGCTTGCAGCGGTACCTGCCTGAGTTTTTGGCTCTGCTTGCGCCCACGGTGAACAGTTATACGCGCTTAGTGAAGGGTGCGTGGGCGCCAACCGCTGCGACTTGGGGAATAGAAAACCGCACCGCTGCCATTCGCGTCATTCCGGGTGATCAGTACAGCCAGCGAATTGAGGTGCGGGTGGGGGGCGCGGACGCTAATCCCTATCTCGTGCAGGCAGCCGCCCTTGCTGCGATGGATGTTGGCATGCGAAAAAAGCTATTGCCCGATGAACCTGTCCTAGGTAACGCCTATGAAGCAGAAGACGATTTATCGTCAGAATATCACTTTGCCTCAGACTTAATGTCCTCTGCCCGGCGTTTTGCCACATCTTCCGCCGCTAAAGAGCAATTCGGCGAAACCTTTGTTGCGCACTTTGCTATGACGCGCGAGTGGGAAGCTCGCGAGTATCATCGCACCATCAATAGCTGGCAGCTCGAGCGCTATTTTGAAATAGTCTGACATGAATCACGTCAAGGTAATCTATTGATGTCTGTGCATCTCGGCATTTTACAAACGGACTCGGTGCTAGAAGATTTGCAGCCGCGCTTTGGCGACTACCCACAAATGTTCGAGGGGCTGTTTCGTGAGCAAGACCCTGGGATGACCTTTACCACTTATAATGTGCAGCATGCGTTGCCGAATAACCTCGAGTGCGATGCGTATTTGATCACCGGTTGTAAACTCAGCGTCTATGACGACCTGCCGTGGATCAGGGAATTGGCGAGCTTTGTCCGTCAAGCGATTGAGGCTAAAAAGAAAATTCTTGGCATATGTTTTGGCCATCAGCTCATCGCACACTTTTTTGGCGGTGAGTCGGGTCCCGCGCCCGCGGGCTGGGGGGTAGGGGTGCAAACGAGCGATCTTGTCATGACTTACGGCTGGATGGGTGACGTCAACCAAAACCCATCCCAGCTTCACCTGGTCGCTAGTCATAAAGACCAGGTATTGAAGTTACCGGAGGGGGCAGAAGTCTTTGCCAGCAGTGATTTCTGCCCGGTCTCTGGATTTACGCTCGGCGATGAGGTACTCACCATTCAGGGCCATCCGGAATTATCCGCCGAATATTCCGAGGCTCTAATGGGCGTGCGACGGCAACTTTTGGGCGAGGATGTCTACCAGGCCGGCATAAACAGTCTGCAAAAAAGCACCGATGAACGCCTATTTACGCGATGGATGTTAACCTTTATTAACGATCAAGCGTCAGTGCCTGATCAAGTAGAGGTCAGCCGACAAAGTCATGGCTAAGGTACCCCGAGGTTTTGGGCGATTTTTGCTGCGAGGCGCAGCACTGCTAAAAAATCCTCGTTTACTTAAGCAAATGCTGGCCAAGGCGGTCAGTAAAATAGGCCGCGCTAAAGGTGGGCCGCTGCGAGAGGTCAGGGAGCAGCTGCAGCGCCTAATTGCGCTGCTAAAAGCCTACGTCTCTGGTGAGTACCGAGATGTATCGACCCAGACCATGGTCACCGTGGCTGCGGCAATTGTGTACTTTGTAGTGCCTTTCGACGGTATACCCGATTTTTTGTTCGGCTGGGGCCTGGTAGACGATGCCGCTGTGATCAGTTATGTGGTGGCGCAAATTTCGAGTGAGTTAGAGGCTTTTGTCGCTTGGCAAGAAGCCCAGGAGCCTAAAGTCCAACAGCAGGAGGCTGACGGGCAAGATGCTGATAAAGACAAACGCCCAGCGGATATTCCCGAAGACGACGACAGCTAGAACAAAAGGTCGACGCAAATCGATCCTGGCTGCAGCTTCGCGCTGGGCGATCGTGATGGCCTGCACTGTACCATCAGCGGTGGGACCTACCCACGCGAAGTCGTTACCCACCACAGATTTAGCGGTCAAATACCGCGTCTATGTCTTTGGTCTACCCACCTGGTTTGACGCCAAGGTCGATGTCGACTTCGAAGACGACGATGTCACCATGGTCAGCGCGCTGCAGAGCTGGTTGGTTGGTAATTTTCACAGCACTAGCTTTAGCTTCAACAATTGCGACTACCAACCGCAAAGCTATACAAATAAGGGGTTCAGCCCGGGCTGGAAATTTGATGACTCCCTGCATTACGACTGGGCGAATCTGGTCGCTCATTATCGGGGCTTCCTGCAGCGCCCGAATCAAGATGAACCGGTGTATCAGGAGCTGGAGCATGAGTTGGATGACCCAAATGACGCCGGGTTCTATGTCGATAAGCTCACTCAGTTTTACGTGATGGGCTGTCACTTTGGCAGTAATGCTCATGACGATACGCTGCTGCTCAATTACCTGGATGACACGTTAGGGCGATACCGAGTGCGCATCGTAAAACGCGGAAAAAAAGTTAGAGTTGCTGACAGGTCCTACGCAACCATTGAAGTCCAGTCAGAACCCTATGAGGCGACGCCAGGCAGCATCCACCGACGGGTCAACTATTGGTTAGCCCCGGATCTTGGCTATCTCCCAGTCCTGGTCAAAACCAAGATGGGCAGCATGCCGCTAAAGGCCAGACTTATTGACGTTCGCAGCGCGGAATAGCGATCCAGTAGCAGCACGCCGCAGCGTTAGACCTGGCCTTGGAATTGCGCCACTATCTTGGCTCATGGCAACGGCCGCTCGCGGTCAGTTTCGAGAGGGAACGTTACTTTTGGGGAAGTAACCGGTCAGAACAAATAGGGGAGTAATCATGGACTTTCATTTTGCCGCGGCTTGGGAAGTCGTCGCCGACAAATTTCCAAATCGCGTCGCCACTATATCCGATGATAAGCCGTTAAGTTGGCAAGAATTCGAGCATCGAGCATCTTGTCTTGCCAGCTTGCTCGAAGAGTACGGTTTGGGACCAGATTCCAAGGCTGGTCTATACCTGCACAACTGCAGTGAATACCAAGAAGCCCAGTTTGGTATTTTCAAGGTGGGCGGCTGCCCGATAAACGTAAATTACCGCTACAAATCTGACGAACTGGTTTATTTGCTCGACAACAGCGATGCCGAAGCAGTGTTTTTTCAGTCCTGCTATGCCATGCGCATCTGGGAAATTCGGGAGCGTCTGCCAAAAGTTAAACTCTTCGTTCAAATTGATGATGGTACTGAGTCGCTGCTGAAGGGTGCGGTTGATTACGAACGAGCCATACGCACTCACCAGCCGCTGCCTCGCCGCACGCAAAACTCCGACAGCGTCTACATGCTTTATACCGGCGGCACGACGGGCATGCCCAAGGGTGTGATGTATCCGGTTGGCCAGTTCGCACAGTTTTTTCTCGCCATGGGAGCCGAGGGGCGCGGCATCCAGCCTCCCGAGAATATGGGAGCCTTCGGTGACTTCCTCGATCAAATCGAGGAACCGCCGGTTAGTTTGCCAGCGTGCCCGCTCATGCACGGCACGGGCATATGGCTGGGCAGCTTCGCGCCAATGTTGTTGGGCGGCACCGTGGTGACCACTTCTAAGCTTGGTTTGAACCCGGAAAAACTGCTGACCATGGTCGAAGACCATGGGGTCACCGACTTGGTGATCGTAGGCGATGCCTTCGCGCGCCCATTATTGGCTGCGTTGGACGAGGCGGAAAAACGCGGCACACCCTATCGGCTCGAGTCGCTTAAACAAGTTTTCTCTAGCGGCGTGATGTGGAGTACGGAGATTAAGCAGGGCTTACTGCGCCATCACGACATGGTGCTGGCCGATGTTATGGGTTCTACCGAGGGCGGCATGGGCAGCTCTGTGATGACCCGGGAGGCCGCCGCGAGTACTGCAAAGTTTGAACTTAACGAGGGTGTCGTGGTTATCACTGATGATGATCGCATAGTGCAGCCGGGTTCCGGCGAGATGGGCAAGATTGCTACATCTTCCTTCGTACCCCTGGGCTATTACAAAGATCCGGAAAAATCTGCAGCCACCTTCCGTGAAATCAACGGCGTGCGCTACAGCTTTCCCGGAGATTACGCCTCAGTAGAGGCCGATGGCTCCATTACCTTGTTGGGACGCGGGAGCGTTTGCATCAACACGGCGGGTGAGAAAGTGTTCCCGGAGGAAGTGGAGGAGACCGTCAAACGCCACGAGTGCATTGCAGATTGCTTAGTGGTGGGGTTATCCGATGAGCGCTTTGGTGAACGCGTGGTCGCTGTCGCCTCGATCCATGAAAATGCGAAAGTGAGTCCCGATGAGGTGATGGGCTTTACGGCCAAGCACTTGGCAGGCTACAAGCAGCCCAGACAAGTACTCTTGGTTGAAGAAGTGCGTCGTGCACCCAACGGCAAGGCCGACTATAAGTGGGCAAAAGCCTTTGCAGAAAAGGCATTTGCAGATGAGGCCCTTGCCGAAAGTTAGCTGGCCCCGCTTGCCCAGGAACCGATGGCAAATAGTTTTCCAACAGCAAACAAGAAATCATATGACAAATGAGCAGGATCCCAACCCAAATCAAGGACCGTTGGCAGGGGTTCGAGTAGTCGATCTCACCAGCATGATCTCTGGACCGGTGGCGACCATGATGTTGGCGGATCAAGGCGCCGACGTTATTAAGGTGGAAGCGCTGGACGGTGATCTGGTGCGCGGGGCAGGAGCCACTCGGAGCGGTATTACGTCGACCTTTATCTCTTCTAATCGTTCCAAGCGCGCGCTGGCGATAGATCTGAAAACGCCTGAGGGCGTTGAGGCGCTCAAGA
>JAYYHB010000118.1:0-2824 GCA_036157095.1 Pseudomonadota bacterium | reverse complement strand
TTTGAAAAACGAAATCACGTTCAACCCTCTCAAAATTTGACCGTCCACACCAACACTTTGTGAGGTGCGTACCGAATTATGGGACTTTGCTGAAAATCTGCTCGTTTGTTTTTCGCTCTATGTCTGGTAGTCGACAGTTATCCGCGGGGTAACCCACGACAAGCAGCAGGTAGGGCTTTTCGTTGCCCGGCCGAGCAAAGATCTCGTTCATGAACCCCATGGGGCTAGGCGTATGGGTAAGGGTTGCAAGCCCAGCCAGGTGCAGGGAAGAAATCAACAGGCCGCAGGCGATGCCTACCGACTCCATAGGGTAGTAACTCTTGTGGCGCTGGCCGTTTTCATCAGTGGACGACTTTTGTATAAATACGCCGATCAGCACCGGAGCGGTTTCAAGAAAAGGTTTGCTCGCATCCGTACCAAGGGGTGCCAATGCGTCCAGCCATGCCTTCGTTGCGCGACGGGAATAAAACTCGCGCTCCTCCCGTTCAGCAGCCTCACGCAATTGAGTCTTCACCTGCGGGTCTGTTGTCACCGCAAAATGCCAGGGCTGCTGATTGGCTCCGCTGGGCGCGGTTCCCGCCGTGGCAATAGCGTGCTCGACCACCTGCATGGGCACGGGTCGGTCTGCAAAGTCTCTGACCGAGCGACGCCTTCGCATCTGCCGATAAAAATCCGCTGCTACATCAATCATGTCCTGTTGGGGTAGCTCTTGCCAATCAAGCAGCCGAGTTTTGCCGGCATCGCTCACCGAACACCCACTAATTCTTGCTCCGTTACTCGGGCGAAAAAGCTCCCGCCATAAACAATGGCATCGTCATTAAAATCGTAGCCGGGATTGTGCAGGGCATTGCTGTCCTCGCCATTGCCGATGATTAGATAACAGCTTGGCACCTGCTCTGCCATAAAGGAAAAATCTTCAGAGCCTGTGCCGGGCGCACCAGTGAGAAGAACATTGCCATCACCGGCAATGGATGCGCAGACATCACCGGCAAAAGCCGTTGTCGCCTCATCATTCACTACCGGATGAAATGGCACCTTGAAATCAAGCGCAGCCGAGGCACCAAAGGCCGCGGCGGTCCTTTGTGCCAACTCCTGAACCTGGGCCTCGATTTGGCGCATCTTGTCCATGGAAAATGTTCGCACGGTGCCAGAGAGTCGTGCGCTGTCTGGTATGACATTGTATGCGTCTCCGGCATGAATTTTGGTAATGGAAAAAACCACGCTGTCATTGGGCGAGGTGGAGCGTGAGACAACGGTTTGCAGTGCGTTGACTAGCTGAGCGGCTATGGGAATCGGATCGATGGCCAAGTGTGGATAAGCGCCGTGACCACCCTTGCCTTGAATGTCAATATCAAAGAAAGCACCAGCCGCCGTGCGTACTCCAGGCACCGCGGCGAATTTCCCCACCGGCAAACCAGGACCATTGTGCATGGCGTAGATGCGCTCACAGGGAAATTCTTCAAACAGGCCGTCTTCGATCATGGCTCTAGCGCCGCCTAGGCCCTCTTCAGCGGGCTGGAAAATAAAGTTCACCTGACCACGAAACTTTCGCGTTTCAGCCAAGTACTTTGCTGCGGCAAGGAGCATCACGGTATGGCCGTCATGACCGCAGGCATGCATGGTGCCCTGATGAGTTGAGCGGTGCGCAAAGGTGTTTTGCTCATGTATGGGCAGTGCGTCCATATCTGCCCGCAGGCCAATGGAACGGGTTTCGTTGCCCTCGCGCAGTACGCCTACAATGCCGGTTTTCCCGATTCCCCGATGCACCTGTACACCAAAGGATTCGAGTTTAGCGGCAACAAAATCTGCCGTTCGCCGCTCTGCAAAGCCAAGCTCAGGGTGGGCATGAATATCTCGGCGCCAACTGGCAAACTCCGCCTGCATGTTTTCGATCTCTGGAACCAACCCCATCGCACTCCCCTTTGCTGTTAAACAATCCCGTGTTCACACCGTTTTATCATAGTTGAGTCGCGTTACGGCCAGCCAATCCAATTGTGATGCAAGGTATTTTGCGGCGTAACTATCCAACCCAGGCTTTCCCTATACAGCCAGCGTAAACTGTCGGATTACGCCATATGCAAGTCAGTACCCCAGATCAACTTCGGCATCATCCATGAATCAAATATCCCAGCGACCTTTTATACCAGACCAGTACTATCGCTGGATCGTGGTGCTGTATGGCTTGTTGCTGCAGGCCATTAGCGTTGGCACCGTCATTTATTGCTTCGCTTTATTTACCCTGCCATGGCTAGAAGAATTTGGTTCCAGCAGGCGCGACCTTATGCTGACTATCGCGCTGCTGCAAATTGGCGCAGGCCTGATGGGCCCCTTGGCGGGCCGAGCCCTTGATAACTACCCAACTCACTGGCTTATTCTCACTGGTCTCGCCTGCATGGCCTTGGGCCTGGTTCTGGCTCAGGAGGCCACCGCCCTTTGGCAGCTTTGGTTGATTTACGGGACTTTACTGCCCGTAACCATGACTCTCATGGGCACACTGGCAGCACAAACGTTGGTGAGTCGATGGTTCGACGACAGGCGCGGGCTGGCACTTGGTATTTCAGCAGTTGGCAGCAATGTAGGCGGTATTATCCTGCCCATTTTGGTCTCGATTTGGCTACTGGAAGTAGGCTGGCGGGAAACGCTAAATCACCTGATGATCTTGACCATCGCCGTTGTGCTGCCGATGACAGCATTGGTGCTTCGACGTTCACCACCCCAGCAGCGTGCACACAGCGATACCAGCGCCGCCGATCAGCGCCAGTGGACAACCAAGGAGATACTGGGCACTTCGCTTTTCTGGATTCCATTCTGCGGGTTAGCCCCT
>JAYYHB010000117.1:0-4069 GCA_036157095.1 Pseudomonadota bacterium | reverse complement strand
ACCTGAGTGACGCGATTTGGTTCCGCTTCAATGATCGTTACTGGGACGGACTCTCCTTCTTCATTGAAGATTCGAGTCATACCACTCTTTTTACCAATCAATCCAATTGCCATTGGCTTTCCTACCTTCAGCGTTCTTGCAGTGTTGTACCGGCTGTGCTTCAACGGCGTGCGGGCCTTTCTACCTCTGCCTCCCGCATGGGTAGAGGATAAAAGCCCGGCTTACGCCCTACGCTGACTCCCTATCGGAGTCTTTTGGTATCAAACAATAAAAACCTGCCTGGCCATTACTGGCGAGACAGCTTCAACTCAATTCAAACTAATCTGTACTTCAACCCCTGCCGCCAAATCGAGCTTCATTAGCGCGTCTACGGTTTTTTCGGTTGGCTCTACAATATCTAGGAGTCTTTTATGGGTGCGAATTTCATACTGATCGCGTGCGTCTTTGTTCACGTGAGGTGAGATCAAGACAGTAAAACGTTCTTTGCGCGTGGGCAGTGGAATAGGGCCACGTACCTGCGCACCAGTGCGCTTTGCCGTATCGACGATTTCCTGCGTCGACACGTCGATGAGACGATGATCGAATGCCTTTAAGTGAATGCGAATACGCTGGTTCTGCACTGACGAACTCCAAGCCCGATTTAAAAGTCGCCTATCACCCGCGCACTAGACTATTGCTCGTCGCGAGGTTTGATGGGCTTTTCTCCTGTTAAAGAGCGATTGCTGCACCCACGATCCACTCTAATGAACGGTAGCGTCGTGAGTCAGGCAACATCCATAATCCCGCTTTCAAACGATCCCATATCTTCGCCGTAAGCCCTTTTGTGGGGCGTCCTACAAAGCTGCGATAGGCGGATTACTACCCTGCGGGCGGTGACGGGCGCTCTTCGCACAGCCTCCTCCCCGGTCAAGGGCCGCGAATTCTACAGCCTGCCTGACGACGTAGCAACCACAGATATCCGGAAAATTGCCGTCTTCCGGGCGTCTGGCTAGGACCTTCGGGGTAGTGAATTTGCGCGGCTATCGACTACTCGTTGTTCATTGATAGTCAGCCGTCAAATAAACCTATTTTGTGCCACCAGTCGAACACTCGAGCTGCGATACCGGCGCTCACCACTCAAGTACATCCGAAAATCGCGACGCGCGGACCAATGTTCATCGCAATCTGGCAATTAATAACCACTGCGATTGCCACGGACAGTATGGAAAATTTTTTAGATGAATCAGTTGGGAGGTTGCAATCCTGGACGACGCACGCCTAATTTATCCATAACGTTCTGCGGGACTTCAATGTAATTCACAAACTCCATTGTGTATGTGGCGCGTCCCTGAGTACGACTGCGTAAATCCGTCGAATAGCCAAACATTTCTGAAAGCGCCACCTCTGCGCGCACAACTTTGCCGGATGGACTGTCGTCCATTCCAGAAATCATTCCTCTGCGTCGATTGAGATCACCAACTACATCGCCCATGAATTCTTCTGGAGTAACGACCTCTACATTCATTACAGGTTCGAGCAGAGCTGGATTCGCCGCGAGCACGGCCGTGCGCAGCGCCATCGAGGCAGCAATCTTGAACGCCATATCCGATGAATCGGTCTCATGGAAAGAACCGCCGGTAAGAGTGGCTCGAATACCCACCAGGCGATGCCCTGCTAAGACGCCATTTCGCATCTGATCTTGAATCCCCTGATCAATTACTTCGATGTACTCCTTTGGAATATCACCCTCAGAACTCTCGTTAAAGAACTCGTAGGCGTACTGACCATCGTCATCCTTTAATGGCTCTATGCGCAGGCGCACATGTCCGTATTGACCGCGGCCGCCAGCCTCACGAATGAACTGGGCTTCGCGCTCGACGCTATCGCGAATTGTTTCTTGGTATGACACCTGAGGCTTACCAATATTGGCCGCCACACTGAACTCTCGCTTCATGCGGTCAACGATGATCTCAAGATGCAGTTCACCCATGCCTGAGATGATGGTTTGACCCGTTTCTTTGTCAGTCTCTACACGAAAGGACGGATCTTCTTGAGCCAGCTTGGCCAGTGCTTGAGTAAGTTTGTCTTGGTCAGCGACAGACTTGGGTTCAACGGCTACGGCTATGACCGGCTCAGGGAATTCCATGCGCTCAAGCATGATCGAGTGCTCTTTCGCACACAAAGTTTCACCGGTGGTCACATCCTTGAGGCCAATGACGGCGGCGATATCGCCAGCACGCACTTCAGCGATCTCTTCCCGATTATTCGCATGCATTTGCACCATGCGGCCGATGCGCTCGCGCGTACCTTTGATTGGATTCAGTACCTGATCGCCGGTTTTCAATACGCCCGAGTAGACGCGAAAAAACGTCAGAGTTCCGACGAATGCATCTACGGCTATTTTGAAGGCCAGCGCTGCAAAGGGTGCTTCGTCTTCAGCCTCGCGCTGGGCGATAGTGCCGTCTTTTAATTCACCCTCGATGGCTTTAACTTCTGTTGGCGCCGGTAAGTAGTCGATCACCGCATCGAGCATGGGTTGTACACCCTTGTTCTTAAACGCACTGCCACAAGTTGCTAACACAATTTCGTTCGCGAGTACTCGTAAGCGTAAACCCTGTTTAATTTCGCTTTCGGAGAGCTCGCCGCGTTCAAGATACTGCTCCATGAGCTCGTCATTGGCTTCCGCAGCTGCTTCTACTAAAAGTTCTCGCTGCTCTGCTGCGGCATCTAAAAGATCGGGCGGGATATCGCCTCGTATCAGCGCTAACCCCTTGTCGTCTTCGCTGAACGAAATACTCTGCATCGAAACGAGGTCTATTACTCCTAGGAAATTTTCTTCTGATCCCCAGGCCATCTGAATCGGAATTGGCAGCGAACCCAACCGATTCTTAATTTGCTCCAGCACTCGATCAAAATCTGCGCCTTGGCGATCCATCTTGTTAACAAAGACCAGCCTAGGCACTTCATATTTCTCCGCCTGCCGCCACACTGTTTCCGACTGTGGCTCGACGCCCGAAGTGCCGCAAAATACAACCACTGCACCGTCAAGCACCCGCAGGCTGCGCTCAACTTCAATCGTGAAATCAACATGACCGGGAGTATCGATGATATTGATCCTGTGTTCTTCGTGCTGCTTGTCACTGCCTGACCAAAAACATGTGGTCGCCGCAGATGTAATGGTAATGCCACGCTCCTGCTCTTGTTCCATCCAGTCCATAACGGCAGCGCCATCATGCACCTCCCCCATTTTGTGAGAGATTCCGGTGTAGAACAGAACACGTTCTGTGGTGGTAGTTTTGCCCGCATCCACATGGGCGACGATGCCTATATTGCGGTAGCGATGTATAGGCGTGGTGCGGACCATAGGAAACACTGCTGTGTTGAGTGAGGAACTCGTTTAGTAGCGGTAGTGTGCGAAAGCTTTATTCGCCTCAGCCATACGATGCGTATCTTCGCGCTTCTTCACGGCGCTTCCGCGACCATCAGCTGCGTCCATCATCTCTCCAGCAATGCGTGCGGCCATGGACTTTTCGCTACGTGATCTGGCGCTGTCCACAAGCCAGCGCATGGCAAGGGCATTACGGCGCGATGGTCGGACCTCAACGGGCACTTGATACGTTGCTCCGCCGACCCGGCGAGACTTAACCTCGACCATGGGTGCGATGGCATCGAGTGCCTTTTCGAATGTATCAACGGGGTCAGCACCATTGCGAGCGTTTACGCGATCAAGGGCGCCATAGACGATACGCTCGGCAACCGCTTTCTTTCCGCTAACCATGACGTGGTTAATGAACTTAGCAATGACTTGGTTGTGGAATTTAGGGTCGGGAAGCACTTCCCGTTTTGCGACGACTCGGCGTCTCGGCATAGTTTTCTCCTTGCTTCAGGTATCCCCTGGACATTTCAGGGCCTTACTGAGAACGGTTTGGTTTGTATGACCCTACTTTGGTCGCTTCGCGCCGTATTTTGAACGGCCTTGGCGGCGATCAGAAACACCCGAAGTATCTAGCGATCCACGTACAGTGTGATAGCGCACGCCCGGCAGGTCTTTCACCCGGCCGCCACGAATAAGGACAACTGAGTGTTCTTG
>JAYYHB010000116.1:0-5236 GCA_036157095.1 Pseudomonadota bacterium | reverse complement strand
GAGAAGCGGGTGTATCCAGCCATCAACATTCGTCGATCAGCAACGCGCCGAGAAGAGCTGCTGATGTCCGAGGAAGAAATTCAGCGCGTATGGATTCTGCGTAAGTTACTTCACGATATGGATGACATTGCGGCGATCGAATTTATCCTAGATAAGCTCAAAGACACCAAAACTAATGATGAGTTTTTTAACTCGATGCGCCGCTAGTCGCAGCCGAAAGTGCACTCGCGAGGTTAAGCCTCCCCAGTTCCAGCGTCACCAACCTGCTCAGCTCACTGACTCCAGCGCATTCCGCCGCTGCCTCGCTCCCACTGGAAATCGTTTTTGCAGCTGTCAAAAGGCACTTGTGTGATTGAGTATGCTGACCACTCACGCGCAACAGCCGTCCTAGCGCCAGCAGTAACTCAGGGTCTTGCGGTTTCTTTTTCAACCAGCCGCGAAGCTGTTCCATTGCCGTTTCCAGATGGGCATCAGCGATGATCTCACCATAGGCTCTCACAAGCGCTGGCTGCCATTGCTTAATCAGTACCTGCTGCAAAAGTCCTCTGGCCGCCTGGGGGTGATCACCGTTTGCTAGCATGGCTGCAAACAGCTGGACTGTGATGGAATCTGACTGCCACTGTTTCGGCAACCCTTTAAGCCCAATTCGCCAAGCAGGTTCGCCCTGCTGCGCTGCATCTATTGAGTCTGCCATGGCCTTGCCAGCCCTTAGCAACGCCATCTGCCTTCGAAAGGTTTCAGCCTTAAGCACACCTTGTTTTTCCGCCATGGGCCAATGCGCACTTACCGCTGACCAGTCTGCATTTTGAATGTGGCTCCAGAGCAAAAGCCCCGCCTGTTCTGTCGAGCCAGGCAGCTCGGCCAGACGTTCATTTACACCGTCAAAAACGCCATCCTGCATCTGCCATCGAGCGGCGCTCAATTCTAGTACCGCGCTATGCTCCGGGTGGTTCGCCTTGGTGCTATCCAGCAGCTGTAGCATTGCGCTGCGATCGCCTACCCGCACAAAATGCCACGCCTGCAGCAGTAATGACTCGAGTAGTCGATCATTAGGAATGGGAGCGCTTTCGAGCGCCATTGCCGCCCCCCGCCAATCTCCTTTCGCAAAGGCCATCACGCCTCGTAGCCAGCTATCGCTGGCCTTGCTGTGCTTGCGATCCGCTCGCCATTTTATCAACAGACCTGCGCTCAACAGCACTCGGCGGATACCAGCGAAAAAAATGGACACCACGAATGCCAGGATCAGCATAGTTATGACGCCGGTGGCGATACTGCTTTCAAACACCAAGTCACCGGCACGTATCAGCACGTAACCAGGGTCATAGAGCAAAGTGCCCCCCGCCAAGGCACCCAGGATGACGGTACTAAGCACCCAAAACCACTTCATCAGTAAGATTCCATCAATCGCGTCAGTTCGCCGAGCGATCCGGAGATTTTCGGCACAGATGCTGTCAACGGCTCATCACGCATCGCCGATAAAAGCTCCAAATATTGCTGCAACTGAGGATCTGATGGCGATGCCAAACGCCTAGCGGCGTTGACCGCATCAGTGATACTGGCGCGATAGGCCTCACCCTGGCGTCGTAGTACAGCGACCTGGGCTCGCTCAAGTGCTGCGATGACTGCCCGTCGCGAAGTCAAAATGTCATCAGGGCCAAGGGTACCTATCGCGGCAGCACCCGATTCGCCGGTGAGATCGGACAAATCCGTAATGCGTACAAATTTTTCCAGTTCCTGAACAATGGCTGCAAACGATGCGAGGGGCGCTGAGATTTCGGGGCGCGCAGACGTCATATCAAGCTGCAGCGCCTCTCCTACCGAAGGCACGCTCTCCGCCAAGGCCTGCAGGCGAAAAAAGATACCCTGTACATCAACGGACTTCACTTGCCGCAGCGCCAGGATTTCCTGTGCGAGCGCCGAGCGCACTGGCAGCAAATCGTATTCGTCCTGCTTGAGTGAGTTTTGCACGGCTCGCAAAACTTCATCTGCGCGCTGCAGGGTCTTAAGGGCCACCTGCACATCACCTTCGAACTGGAGCCAATAATTCGCCATGCGAAGCAGAAAGGCCGCCTCGGATAGGCGCCACTGCCTCGGTGTCGTCGGTCTGCTCGTCTTAGCCATGGCCAAGCTGTCCATCACAACGTCACGCAAGTCTTCTTGAACACTCAGATTTTGTGTCTTTAGCTCTTCGCCGAGCTCCATCACCAAACGTTCGGTTGTCGTGATGGCTATATCCAGCTCCTGCAGCATCTGCTGTTCGAGGCTGGATAGGGCCGCCTGCGTTTGCTCTGCTTGGCGCTCGATTGGCTGAAGGTAGATCAGCTGATAGCCCAAGAAACTCGCCGCACCCAAGGCGATAGTCGCAACGAATAATGAGATTCGTGCTGTCCAGTTTCCACGAGGCCCAACTATTTTACTTAACTCATCGGTCTCGCTCGATTCATCAGAAGAGGGCTTATTGGTCATGATCTATCCTCGCGCAAGCATCTTTGACGGCCTCGGCATCTGAGGCTTCGCATATCAAAACCTTGGTCCAATCGCGTTCGCGGGCATAAATAGCCACGCGTTCTGAGGCAGCCACAAGCATTGTCCTTTGGCGATGGATTTTCAACAGCTCCGTCGCCTCATCAACTTGTTGCAGTCCATGGATGGAGCCGACCCAGATGGCCTTCGGCTCAAACCCAACTGGCAGGTTCACGCGCCTTTTTTCCCGGACGTATAGGCTAAAGCGCTGCAAATCACACCGGCCTGCCAGCGTATTAACCACCAAATCACGTCCGCCTTTACCGGTTAGCAGCCAGACCCGTGCCGAAGGACGCAACGCCTGAACTTGCGGCATTGCCAGCAGACCTTCCGAATTGGCGACGCGAGGCGTAGACACGTCCAGCGCGCCATGTTCAATGAGCTTGGCGGCTGTGGCCTTGCCGATTGCAAGAGCGCTTACACGTTCGTGGGAGGGTTTGAAGTAATGATCCAAATAGACCTCTACGGCGTGCTGAGACAGGGCGATGATCAGATCAGGCTTCTTTTCGGGAAACGGATCCTCGGGTCTCAGTGGCTCGATTCTCGTCACACTCTCGCAGATCGCAGATTGGCCAAGCTGCTGAAGAAGCGCCATCAGCCGGTTGGCACTCGGCTCGCTATAGGTTATCCAGTGAGTCATTTTACCTGCTCACAAGCGTCGAGCATTTGCCAAAATACCGTCGGCGCCCTGGGAGAGAAGTTGCTCGACCACTTCCTTAGCCAGTTGGGCGGGCTCGCCACCTTTCGCCTCCGCTCGAATTATTAGAGAACCATCGGCTTCAGCAACCAATGCGCGCAAATGGATGTCTCCGTTTGCGTCCAACACGCCATGGGCCGCGACTGGCAGCGCGCAGTCGGCACCAAGACCTGCACTGATACCACGTTCAGCCTCGACACAGCGCGACACTCTTGAATCTGAGAGCTTTTCCAGCAGTGTGCGCACCGGACTTTCTGTGATGATTTCTATTCCTAGCGCACCTTGGCCTGGTGCTGGCAAACACTCTGCAACCGAGAAGGGGCAGACGTCGTAACGTTCAATAGCAAGTCTCGATAGGCCTGCTTGAGCCAGAACAATGGCGTCGAATTCACCGCTGTCGAGCTTGCTCAATCGTGTTTGGACATTGCCCCGAATGCTTTCAATACGTAGGTCTGGGCGCATTGCCAGGAGCTGCGCCTGACGACGTGGACTGGAAGATCCGACCTTTGCATTTTGCGGTAAGGCGGCTAAACCCTGGGGGTGACCGAGCAAGACATCGCGAACATCGTCTCTGTACCCGATGAGGGGCAAACTGAACCCTTCGGGAAGTTGTGCTGGCAAGTCTTTGACGGAGTGAACGGCAAGATCCGCGTGCCCCTTCATCATGGCGTTTTCAAGTTCTTTGATGAACAAGCCTTTGCCACCAATTTCTTTTAGCGGGGCATTGAGCCAACGATCCCCTTGGGTGGTCATGCCGAGTAGATGCACGGTCAGGCCAGGGTGTGCCTCGATTAGTCGGTCGCGAATGAAGTTTGCCTGCCAGAGGGCTAGTGAACTCTCTCGCGTCGCAATAGTTATTTCTTGCATCGTCCGATTATAGACGATGAATTACCTTGCGGATTGCAGGTAAGTGTCTTCGACTCACGTCGACGAACTCATCCACGTCGTGCATACGCAGTCTGATTTAGCCTTGAACATCTTTTCACAGCCAATGATAGGGTTGGTCGGCACGAGAGCATTGCGTCAGACCCTGGAGAAAAGATCTGGAAATTCGTTTTCTAATTCGCGCTGTGGTTCGTCGATTATCACTTCGCCTTTGACATGAAGCACCGAGACATACTTTTGATCGGCTTTTAGATAGCGGATATCGCTGATATTGACCAACTCAACTCCCTTGTAGGTACGCGCGCAGACATGGGTGCGCCGGGTAGCATCGATGTTTTTGACCGCCGCCATTTGCATACGATTGAGCCGGATGCCGTCACTGAAAGCTCGAAACAAATCAACTCGGCGCAAGGGTTTTAGCAAGTACCCAACAGCCTGCAGCTCAAAGGCCTAAATTGCATGAACTTCATAGGCATTAAAAAATGATTGCTAGCGGTTCTTCCAGCGTCAAAAAATGCTGGGCCGTCTCGATACCAACCAAGCCGGGCATACGGATGTCGAGTAAGCAGATTTCAGGACGCAGTTTATTGCGCTGTCTGATAGCGTCTTGTCCAGAGGCGACGTTGGCTACGACCTTTTGTTGCCCATCGATTTCGATCATCCGTCTCAAGCGATCACGCGCTAAGGTTTCTTCTTTTACGATCAACATGGGCATGAGTTTGATCGTCTCCCCTCTATCTTGAATTCCACTCCACTGCATTGAGGCATGCAGCCTTCTACGCCGAGGGCGTTTCGGACAAAGGCGCTTTCCTCGCTGCAAACCAATGGCAATCCATCCCTGCGTCGAGAGCGGTTTGAGTCATCAGCCGACCGTTTATCATCCTGACGCTGCCTTCGATTAGGCCAATCAGAGCAACAAATGTGTACTCAAACCGGCAACTCATACGGTTGATCCCCATATTTATGCACCCTATATGATTTTTTGTACCGTTGGGCATCTCAGCTTCGGTTGGTGGAGTCTCGAATTGCCATTGCACATGCAATCGCTCGCCAAGTCGCAGTGACTCGATATGCAAATACCGCTGGCATAGGTCTAGGTCTAGGTCTAGGTCTAGGTCTAGGTCTAGGTCT
>JAYYHB010000115.1:0-4124 GCA_036157095.1 Pseudomonadota bacterium | reverse complement strand
AATACCTGATATTCGTCCTGCTGATACTCGCCCTCGTGCTATCACTAACCATCCATGAGCTTGGGCATGCCGTGGTCGCCAAGTGGTTTGGTGACGATACTGCGCAGCGCGCGGGTCGGATTACCCTCAACCCCATCGCGCATATCGACCCGATGGGGCTGATGATGGTCATCATCGTTGGGTTTGGCTTTGCCAAACCGGTACCGACAAACCCCGCCAATTTCACCAGTCCCCAGGCCGATCTTTGGGTTGCCGCAGCGGGACCCGCAATGAACTTACTGCTGGCAGTTGGATGCTGGAATTTCTACATCTTGGCTTGGCATGCCGGGTGGACCACACCGCCGGTCGAGATCTTTTTCACCCTGCTTGCGCAGATCAACCTGCTGCTGATGATTTTCAACCTGCTGCCAATCGGCCCCCTGGACGGTCACTACATTGCACCGCACCTGCTGCCGCAGAGAGTCGCTCGGGTGTATCGCTACTACAACGCACGCTTCGGGGCCATGGTGCTGTTGGGCCTGGTGGTC
Source organism: Pseudomonadota bacterium (assembly GCA_036157095.1). GTDB lineage: Bacteria > Pseudomonadota > Gammaproteobacteria > Pseudomonadales > Azotimanducaceae > UBA4421. Next base: position 3,597 of record JAYYHB010000115.1, on the reverse strand, counting down.
GGGAGCTTGTTGGGACTGCCGCTGCTCAGTTGGCTAGCGCAGCTGTCGAGGACGCTGCTGGTCGTGATTACGCTGGTATAACGGCCAACCCTGGTCGATTGATGCGGCGGATAGGGCTCATGCCGGTGGGCTCGCACTGCTTAAGAGTGAACCAACCCTTTCTGCACCTGCCTATTCACCCCACCAACCAATAAGCTAGCGATCTTCCTGCCTATTAACCGATTTGGTTTGTGCCTTTTCGTCTTGCCATTCGGCGGTTATGCCAGCGCCTGCTCTAGGTCTGCGATGATGTCATCAATATGCTCGATACCAATCGACAATCGAATGGCTTCCGGGGCCACACCCACTGCCGCCTGCTCGTCTTCGCTGAGCTGGCGGTGGGTGGTCGATGCGGGATGACAGGCCAGGGATTTGGCATCGCCAATATTAACCAGGCGCTTAAAAAGATTGAGCGCGTCGTAGAACTTCACGCCGGCCTCGTAACCGCCTCTTACGCCGAAGGTCATGATGCCTGAGGCCGCGCCGTCCATATATTTCTGCGCCAGCGCATGGTGCGGATGATCTTCCAATCCCGCATAGCTAACCCACTCCACGTTGTCGTGAGCCTGCAGGTATTTTGCTACCGCCAGCGCATTCTCACAGTGACGTTCCATGCGAAGAGGCAGCGTCTCAATACCCTGCAACAGCTGAAACGCGCTCTGGGCCGAGAGGGCTGCACCGGTATTACGTAGGGGCACCGTACGGGCCCTACCAATATAGGCCGCGGGCCCGAAGGCTTCGGTATAGACTACGCCGTGGTAACTGGCCTCAGGCTGATTGAGTCCGGGATAGCGTGCAGCGTTTTCCGCCCAGGGAAAGTTGCCGCTATCGACGATCACACCACCCAGCGTCGTACCGTGCCCGCCCATGTACTTGGTTACCGAGTGCACGACGATGTCTACACCGTGCTCAATGGGTTTGAGCAGCGACGGTGATGCCACGGTGTTGTCGGCAATCGTGCATACCCCATGCCGATGGGCCATTTCAGCCACCGCTGCAACATCAACGATATTGCCTGCGGGGTTACCGATGGTCTCCATGAACACGGCCTTGGTGTTGTCGTCGATCAAGGCTTCCAGGGCAGCAACGGAATCGTTCGCAGCGAAACGCACATCGATCCCCAGCGCCGGAAACATATGCGCAAACAACGTGTAAGTGCCGCCATAAAGCTGAGGCACGGTTACGATGTTGTCTCCGGCCTGGGCAATGTTGATGATCGCGTAGTGAATGGCCGCGCTGCCGGCAGAGACGGCCAAAGCGCCAACTCCGCCCTCTAAGGCCGCAATACGTTGTTCAAGCACGTCGCAAGTCGGATTCATGATTCGACTGTAGATGTTGCCAGGTACCGCCAGATCAAATAGATCAGCGCCGTGCTGGGCGTTATCAAATTCATAGGCAACGGTTTGATAAATGGGCGCCGTTACCGAATGGGATCTCGGGTCTGTTGTATAACCTGCGTGGATGGCAAGGGTTTCATCTTTCATGGCCTAACTCTCTCTTTTGCGCCGGCTTTCTCTGCTACATTAATGTGGCGATTTGGCTGGCTGTTGTTTTGCGCGACTGACTTTGACGCAACTTTCTATTTTGCCTGCAGCGCGAAGGCATGCCTAGCGCAGTACTAGAACTTTGATCGATAACCATATCCGTGCACACTTCACGCTATCGCCGCTGAATACTAGGTCTTGCTGAATGCGCTGGATCTCCGCCCCGTTGGCCGCTCTTTACATTAATCGCCAGGTTTTAAGCATTTTTCTTGCTGCGTTGGCCATACTCCTGAGCATCGCTTTGGGAGACAAGTTGATTCAGCTGCTGGAGAAGGCTGCCGCAGGCAATATTCCCGCTGATCAAGTCATGTACATTGTATCCCTGCGCATTCCGGAGCTAGCGCAGATGGTGATGCCATTTGCCCTATACATGGGGCTTATCATCGGCTTGGGCCGGCTGTATTCCAGCCAGGAAATGTCGGTACTGAGAAGCGGCGGCCTAAGTACTCGCCTGCTGTTACAGTGGCTGGCACCGATCATATTGTTCATTACTGCCCTCGTCGCCCTCGCCTCCCTCGTCCTAACGCCGATGACTAAACATACCTTCGAGCAGGAACTTTTTGAACTGCAGAAAAGCGTGGGCATCGCAGCCCTACAGCCGGGTGTTTTTCGTATTGAGGATGCTGGCGATCAGGTCACCTATAGCGATGCGATCGATGATGACGACCAAACTATTCTCGATGTCTTTATACAGCGGCAACTGGTTGACGGTCGCCAGGTGACCGTATGGGCCGAGAGCGGACAGCGCAGCGATCCCGACGCTGAAGGCAGGCAGCTTCTTACGCTAGAAAACGGAAGACGCTACGTTGGCCAGGCGGGCAGCTCGGCATTTGAAACCATGACATTTGCCCAGCTAACCATCAGCGTCGAAACCGAACCCGTGCTGGAACGCGTTCGAAACCTGCAGTCATTGCCCTGGTCAGAACTTGGCGGCAGCTTGGATCATCGAGCAGAGTGGCACTGGAGGCTTGGGTGGCCAGTTTTCTGCGTGATTCTTGCCCTGCTTGCGGTTGCGATTTCCAGCGTTCAACCGCGTCAAGGACAGTACGCGCGGGTGGGTGTCGCCGTGGTATGGATGCTCACCTATTACCTCGTGCTCGTGCTTAATCGCTGGCTCGTAGAACAGGGGTTTGTACCAAGCGCCTTGGGACTATGGCCAGCACACATGGTGTTCGGGTTTGTGGCGGCAAGAAACTTGTACCTACTCGGTCGGCCGGCTGCGGAGTAGTACGAACCATGCGCGCTTCAAACACCAATCACCAACTTCCTCATTGGCTCGGCTTCAGCGGTTTGCTGCCCATGTCGGCGTTCTTGATCGGTCTTTGGTTTTGGCCGCAGCTTACTGATCAACTTGTGTTCATGGCCATGCTCTATGTCGGCACCATATTTTCTTTCCTAGGGGGGATACAGTGGGGAGTGGCGGTTACGGCGGAATCTTCAGACGACCCCCAAGGGTTTTTTGCGCTGAGGCTTGTCATTGGTGTGACGCCATCGTTAATCACCTTTGTGGCGCTGGTGATGCCGCCAGTCTACGGGGGATTGCTGCTTATCGTAGGTCTTTGGCTGCTATTGTTTTTTGAATGGCAGCGACGCGCATCGAGTCTCCTGCCAAACTGGTATCTTCCACTGCGCAGGAATCTTACGGTGCTCCTCTGCGGCTCTCTGGCAGCAGTATTATGGCTAGCCAGCTAGCCTTGACGTTTTGCATACAGCGACTGGGCCTATGCTTATCTGAACGTGTTAAGCAGCTTACCCATGCCCAAGCCTGACAAAGCCCCTGAAAAGCACTTGACTGAAGCCGACATCAGCCGCGTCATTGAAATGGCTTGGGAAGATCGCACGCCCTTTGAAGCCATTGCTACCCAATTTGGTTTGACCGAGCAGCACGTGATCAAGGTCATGCGAACCAACATTTCTGCTGGCGCGTTCAAGCGCTGGCGCGCGCGGGTGACCGGTCGCAAGACCAAGCATGCAGAGCTACGCGCAACGGGCGTTTCTCGGCATCAATCCAGTA